>JADGOO010000114.1 GCA_017882905.1 Acidimicrobiia bacterium
CCCTTGTGCTTCTTCACCTCGGGGTTGGTGCGCACCGCGAGCCACACATAGTCGGAACCGGTCGCGAGGCTGGTGAAGATCTTCTGGCCATTGATCACGTACTCGTCGCCGTCGCGCACTGCGCGCGTCTTCAGGCTTGCGAGGTCGGTGCCGGCGTCGGCCTCGGTGTAGCCGATCGCGAAGTGGATCTCGCCGGCCAAGATCTTCGGGATGAACTCTTGCTTGAGCTCCTCGGAGCCGTAGCGCATGATCGTGGGCGCGACCGAGTTGATGGTGAGCATCGGGACGGGCGCGCCCGACCGCATCGACTCATCGAAGAACACGAACTGCTCGATGGGCGTGAGGTTCTTGCCGCCGAACTCCTCGGGCCAACCGAGACCACACCAACCGTCGCTGGCCATCTGCTTCCAGATGTCTTTGCTGGTCTGGCTGATGCCTTCGCCCTTGCGCAGCTCTTCTTCGGCCTCGGGCGTGATGAGCTGCTCGTAGTACGCGCGCAGCTCGTCGCGCAGCGCTTCGTGCTCCTTGCTGTAACCGACGTACATGAGCAGGCTCCTTCATCACCGTTCCGCGCAGCCTGCGCGAGAACGTGTTCTAGTTTCGCGGACGCTAGGCCGGTGTGTCGACCCGCACCAAGGCTGTGCTGGTGAGCCGGTCGCGGCCCAGGTCGTGCTGGTGCACCTTCACGCTCGCCCAGCCGGCGCCCGCCGCGACGACCTCGCCACTGGCGAGCACCGGCCCGCTTCGGGCCCCGTTGATGTAGCGCACCTGCGCCTCGAGCGCGGCGAGCGGTCGGTCGGAGCCGAGGAGCACTCGCGCCGCGCTGAGCGCGGCAGCCTCGGCGAGCATCACGGTGACCCCACCGTGCAGCATGCCCATCGAGTTCCCGAGGAATGGCGCGAGCTCGAGCACGACACGGCCATCGCCCTCGTCGACGATGCCGACCTCGTCGTAGAAGTGCGCCGCGCGCGCCACATGGTCGTTGTGGAAGAACTTCGTCACCATTCTCGGATCAACTACTTGCGGGCGCGCCGTCGACAACACCGTCGAGCTCATCGTGCAATAGGCACTGCGGTGCCCGGTCGGCGCGTCGTCGAGCACCATCTCGGTGATCACTGTGCTGCGCCCCGCGCGCACGATCGACGGTTGTGTGCGCAACACGGTCGGCGCAACGCGCGGGTCGATCACGATCGTGAGGTCGGCGGTGGCGATCGGCGTGGGGTACGCGCCAATCGCGGCGAGCACACCGCCGATCGTGTCGCAGAACGATCCAACCGGTCCGAGCAACGGCAAGCTGGTTCCCGGCGCCTTCAGATCGGGGCGGATCGCCAGCTCACCGAGCAATCCGTCGCCGTGTTCACGCGCGACGAGTCCGAGACGGCGCACCACATGCGGCTCGCCGGCACTGTCGGCCTGCGCGTCGAAGACCTGGCTCATGCGAGTGCCGTGATCGTCGTCGATGCGAGCGCCGCAGCTCGAGGGCTGGCGAGCAGCAGACCCAACCAAGCGAACGCGGCAACGTCGATCTCGGAGTCTGCGTGGTCGGGCGATGTGCACACGATGGTGTGGAGACGCGCGGTACCTGCGGTGAAGTCGCCGCTGTCCCATGGGTGAGGTGCACCGGAATCGGGTAGGGACCCGTCGCTTGCAGTCATCACGAACGACACCGCAGCTCCGTTCGCAGCCATGACCGGCAGCAGCGCAGCGATCAGCACGGATGGCCCCGACGCTCGTGTCGACGCCGCCGAAGTGCACTCGAACGCGGCGTCCACGACTGCGCCGACGCGCGCCGCGGCCGCACGCGCCGCCGCCGGATCGACGGGGTCGGCCGTGGTGCGAGACGCCAGGCCGGCCACGAGCGACCCCTCGGCATCCGCCTCGATGGCGTGCACCTCGGCGCCGAGGTCGACGAGCAGGCCCGCCAGGGCAGCTCCGACGGGGGAACCGGCGCCGCCCACCACACAGCGCCGGCCGGAGTACTGGAGCACGTCGCGTGCGCCGGGCGGCTCGAGGGGCATGGCCTGCATTGTCCCTGGCCAGGGTCTCGGCGGGCGAACTCGCAGTATTGGGAGAACCTTGGCTCAGGTTCTCGCTCCTGGCGCGCCGAAGTCGAGAGAGATGACTCGCATCCCTCACGCTCCCAGGTCACTCAGTCACGGAGTGTGGCGGGCGGAGCGCGCATTCCGCGCGGAAGGCTCCGACACTCCTAGGCTCGACGCCTGGGATCCCGCGCTCACCTGCCGATCGGAGGCAGGTGAAGACGCAGCGAGGGACCGAGCATGAGGTGGACGAAGCTGTTCAAGCCCGCTGGAGCGATTGCAACGACCGCTTGCGCGGTCGTCACCGGGATCGCAGTGAACTTGAGCATCCTGTCGTCAGGACCTGACGGCGCAGGCAACCTTTCCCTGAACGCGCATCGCGCGACCACGACGATCGCGCCCCTCACGCAGAGCACGCACGGCACGAAGCCCAACAGCGCTGCGCGCGTGGTGATCCACATCGCTTCGGTTCCTCCCGCGCAGGCGGTGATCGTGCCCGACGGCGCAGGTAGCTCGCCGCAGGTTCCGCCGCTCGGCTCGACGACCGCACCGTCCACGACGAACCCGCCGCCCGTCACCACCACGACGACGGCCCCGCCACTCGGTTCGCACACCTTCGCCGTGGGGCACGCGGGCACCGTGGCCACGCAGTGGATCGACGCCAACACGATCGTCGTGACCGCGCACGCCGCGCCCGGTTGGACCGTGCACCTCCGTGAACGCGCCAACCTGATCGAAGCCCGCTTCGATCACCCCGGAAGCCGAATCGTGTGGCGGGCGCTGGTAGCCAACCACTCGCTCACGGTCAGCGTGCACCACTACTCGGGCTCGGCGCCGGCCCCCGACCCCGAGACGGCGGCCGCAACCGTGCCGAAGCGGACCACGTCGACGACCGCGGCGCAGCCCGTTCCCAGCGACACGCGTCCGTAGCAGCGCACTGCGCGCGACGGCCGTAGCCGTCGACGCGCCGCCTCGATCAGACGGTCAGTCGCCTGCGACGATCTCGATCGCGGTCTCTGGGCAGTTCTCGACACCCAAGCGTGCTTGGTCGAACAACGCGCCCGTCGCGCCGACGTCGGCGACGAGCACCACGCAATGGCCGTAGTCATCGGCTCCGAACACGTCGGGCGCGAGCGCATAGCAGCGGCCGTGCCCCACACAGAGGTTCTCGTGCACCCGAACGATCACGGGCGGCAAGGTAGCGGCTGCGACCAAGCCCATCGAAGTGAGCGGCTCAGAGGGCGCCGACCCAGTCCCGTTCCTCGAGGACGTGGCGCAGCTGCGACAAGAACGCGGCGGCGTAGGCGCCGTCGATGACCCGATTGTCGAAGCTCAAGCAGAGCTGGCCGATCGGGCGAACCACGATCCGGCCGCGATCATCGGCCACGACGCTGCGCTGCACGCCGTCGGTCGACAGGATGGCCACCTGCGGCTGGTGGATGATGGCAAAGCTGCGATACGTGCCGTACCCGCCGGGATTCGTGATCGTGAACGTTCCGCCCGCGAGGTCGTCGGGAACAAGGCGACGATCGCGAGCTCGTGCCGCCAGATCGTGCACCGCACGGGCGATGCCGCGCACGGTCAGCGCATCGGCGTCGCGCACCGCGGGAACCACGAGGCCTTGGTGGGCGAGATCGACAGCAATGCCGAGCCCCACCCGCGGGTGCACGACGAGTGCGCCCTCGCCCGACTCGCCGCCCGATGCGACGCTCGCGTTGAGGTGCGGGAAGCGGCGCAGCGCAGTGCACACTGCCGCGGCGACGAACGGGAGGTACGTGAGCGCGAAGCCCTCCTCGTCCCGGAACGCATCCCGGTGCGCGGCGCGCGCCGCATCGACCGCTGAGTAGTCGCATTCCACGAGGGAGTGCGCGTGCGCCGCAGTCTGCTTCGATGCTACGAGCGCGACGGCTGCGCGCGCCTGCACGCGGTTGAAGGGGATCCGTTCGTCGGCCCCGTCGACAGCGGCGACCGACGCGACCTCGGCGGAGGTCATGGTGGCGGTCGCACCCCGCCGCGCACGCGGCGGCACGAAGCCCGACGGGATGTCGCGCGCCGGTCGGCGCCGCCACGGCAACGTCGCCGGATCAGCCATTGGCATCAGGGTACGACCGGGTATGGGTCGCGCGCGGCGCCGAACCGATCCGTGAGCTCCGCCCGCCGCCACAGCCTGGAATGTCGGTCCACACTCACGTGTTGCACCACGACCCGTTGCCCTTCGCACCTCGCCACGATTCGACAGGAGCATGAACATGGCCACCGTCGCCCTCACCGAGAGCACGTTCGAGCAGACCATCATCGACAACGACATCGTGCTCGTCGACTGGTGGGCGTCGTGGTGCGGCCCGTGCCGCGCGTTCGCTCCGGTGTTCGAGGCGGCGGCCGAACGCCACACCGACATCGCGTTCGCCAAGGTCGACACGGAAGCCGAGCAGGCCCTCGCCGGCGCGGCGGGGATCATGTCGATCCCGACGTTGATGATCTTCCGTGAAGGCGTCCTCGTGTACTCGCAGCCCGGCGCGCTCCCGGCGGCGGCGGTCGACGACCTCATCGCCCAGGTGCGAGCGCTCGACATGCAAGCCGTGCACCGCGACGTCGCCACCCGCGCGTCGTCGTGACGCGCGAGGCTCGGCCGCGGCCCGTTCCGGGTGTGGCGGTGATCCATCACATGCCCGGCTCGGGAAGGCTGGAAGCGCATCTGGGCCTTCTTCGGCCGGACCCTCACCACCTGACACTCGAACGGCCGTAGGCTCTGGGCACGACGACGTCGACGTCGCGACGGATGTCACCGACTAGAGGTGCGTGCCATGGCCGACACGCTCACTGCCGAACGAGGCGCCGGCGACGTGCCGCTCGCGGAGGCCGTGGCCGACTACCGACTGGCGCTGCTGTCTCGGTACATCGACGATCGCGAGATCACGCTGCGCCAGCAGTCGAAGGTGTTCTTCCAGATCTCGGGTGCGGGCCACGAGGCGCTCTGTCTCGGCCTGGCCCGCTCGCTCCGACCGGCCTACGACTGGTTCTTCCCGTACTACCGGGACCGTGCGCTCGTGCTCGCGCTCGGCGTCACGCCCTACGAGCTGATGCTGCAGGCGGTCGGATCAGCCGACGATCCTGCATCCGGCGGGCGCCAGATGCCGTGCCACTTCGGGAACGCCGCACTGAACATCGTGACCCAGACCTCTCCCACCGGCAGCCAGTGCCTGCCCGCCGTCGGGTGCGCAGAAGCCGCGCGCTACATCAGTCGGCGCGACCTCCCGGGCTGCTCCGCACGCGGCGACGAGGTCACCTACGTGTCGCTCGGCGAGGGCGCGGTGAGCGAGGGCGAGTTCTGGGAGTCGCTCAACACGGCGTGTCGCCTGCACCTCCCGGTGCTCTACGTGGTCGCCGACAACGGCTACGCGATCTCGGTGCGCGCCGCCGACCAACACCCGGCCCCGGTGCATGAGCTCGTGCGCGGCTTTCGCGGCCTGCACATCGTGCGCATCGACGGCAGCGACTACTTCCAAGTGCGCAAGAAGGGCGCCGACGCCGTGGCGCACGTGCGGCTCGGAGTGGGCCCGGTGTTGATCCATGCCACGGTCACCCGGCCGTACTCGCACTCACTCTCCGACGATCAGAAGAAGTACCGGCCGCACGACGAGCTCGACGGCGAGCAGGGTCGCGATCCGATCGTGCTGCTCGAGCGCAAGCTCATCCGTCGCGGTGCGCTCACCAAGGACGACTGCGAGCGCATGCGCGAGGAGACGAAGAACGAAGTCAGTGAAGCGGCACAGGCCGCGCTCGCTGCGCCCCGACCCGACCCCATCACTGCGTGCGACCACCTCTTCGGTCCGCCCGTCGTGGTCAGCGACCCCGGCGAGCCGATCGTGGACGCCGATGCCCCGCCCGTGACCTTCGGCGAGGCGATCCGCCTCACGCTGCATGAGCGGATGCGGGCCGACGAGCGGATCCGCGTGTTCGGTGAAGACGTTGCCGACGCGGATCCCGACGTGATGGATGAAGTGCCCGGCAAGGGTGGCGTGTTCGGCGTGACGTTCGGTCTGCAGCGAGCCTTCGGCGAAGCGCGCTGCTTCAACACCCCACTCGCCGAGGCCAACATCGTGGGCCGCGCGGTCGGCCAGGCGATCCGCGGTCTGCGGCCGTGCGCCGAGATCCAGTTCTTCGACTACATCTGGCCGGCGATGCAGCAGCTGTCGCAAGAGGCGGCCACGGTGCGCTGGCGCAGCAACGGTTCGTTCTCGTGCCCGATGGTGGTGCGGGTTGCGATCGGCGGGTACCTCACCGGCGGATCGATCTGGCACAGTCATTGTGGCGAGTCGATCTTCGCCCACGTTCCCGGCCTCATGGTCGCGTTCCCGTCACGCGCCCGCGACGCCGCGGGACTGTTGCGCACTGCGCTCGCCGGCGATGATCCGGTGCTGTTCTGCGAGCACAAGCATCTCTACCGCCAGGGCTACAACCGCGATCCGATGCCGCCCGAAGACTGGCGCTTGCCGTTCGGCCGCGGTGCGTACGTGACGCGCGGCGAGCGCGCGACGGTCGTCACCTGGGGCGCCACGGTGCACCGCGCGCATCAGGCCGCCATCGCACTCGGCGACAACCCGGGCATCGAGATCATCGACCTGCGCACGATCGTGCCGTGGGATCACGACATCGTCGCAGAGTCGGTGCGACGCACCGGGCGTGTGCTCGTGCTCCACGAAGACACGCTCACGGCGGGGTTCGGAGCCGAAGTCGCGGCCTTCGTGGCCGACGCCTGCTTCGAGTACCTCGCCGCGCCCGTGTTGCGACTCGCCGCCCCCGACGTGCCCGTCGGCTATGAACCGTCGATCGAAGCTGCGGTCCTGCCGCAGATCGCCGACATCAAGCGCGATCTCGAGACGTTGCTCGCCTACTGAGTGTCGTCGCCCTCGTGCGGGCCGGCGGGCGCGGCAAGCAGGGCCTCGAGCAGCTCGCGCCGGGTGGCGGGGCCGATCTGCTCGTCGGGCGGGCGCTCGGCCCGATTCTCGTACGACCGCAGCGCCTCGGCCAGAACCTCGGGATCGTTGATCAGCGCGTCAGGCGTGGCGAGCAGGTTGAACCAACGGAGGAAGGCGCGAAAGACGATCGGCGACGTGCGCACGGCGGGCAGCAAGCCGTCTCGGAACACGGCGCGCGCCCACGCACGCGGGTTCACGACTCCGTCGGCTCCGGTCGTCGGTCCCGCATCGGCATCCGACGCACCCGAGGCACCCGCCGCGAGCGCCGACGACTCCTTGTCCTGGAGCACCGCGGCACGAAACCACGGATCGAGCTCGCGCTCGGTGGCCGCGTGCAGCTCGAGTGCAAGTGCGAGCGGGTCGTCGCCATGGGCGGCGACGGCGTCGGCGAGCGCGAAAGCGTGCACGAGCGCGAGCGAGCAACCGCGCCCGTACAACGGGTTCGTGCAGATCGCCGCGTCGCCGACCGTTAGGAAGCCGAGTGCCACCGGACGGTCGTCGACGACGAGCGTGCGCTTGCGGTTGCGCAAACCGGCCATCACATGGACCTCGGTGATCGGCTCGGAACGCCCATCGCGCCACGGGCGCGCGGCGAGGATCGTCGTTGCTGCCGCTTCGAAGCCTGCGTCGGCGAGCAGCGCACGTCGGAGCGGCGCGTCGTTCGCATCGACCGCCAACGTGATCGAGAACGTGCGATTGTCGCCGACGAACACCGCGTACTTCAGGTAGCCGAGGTCGCCCGCGATCGGGCCCGCCGAGACAGGCGGTTCCGCACCATCGCGTAGCTCGTAGAAGCGCGAGAGGTAGACGATGCCGCAGTCGTGCACGCGCGGCTCGGGTTCGTGCACTCCGGCCGCCGACAGCCACGTCTCGGAGACCGAACGCGGTCCTGAAGCATCGACAACCAGATCGGCCAGGACCTCGCCGTCGGCGGTCGCAACGCCGCGCACGACGGGTAGGGCACCGCCGGGGTCGACGAGGTCGATGATCAGTCCGGTCACCGTCACGCCGTCACGGAACGTGACGCCCGGCGCGTGCAACGCGCGTCGCCGCAGTACCCATTCGAACGTCGTGCGCCGGCAGGCGATCGCCACGAGCTCGTCGTCACCGGGCCGCGGTTCCCTGTCGGTGAGGGTCTCGGGGAGCTGGTCGCAGAAGCGCAGCTCGGTCGCGCCGGCGGCCAAGAGGTCGGCCAGAACATCAGGAGTGCGGGTCGCGAGCAGGTTGCGCAGGCGAGCGAGGAACGCGTGCGAGTGGCGGACCTGTGGTGCACCTCTGCGATCCCACGCAAAGGCTTCGGCCGCATCGGCCGGCATCGGCGTGGCGTCGCGTTCGAGCACCGTCACCTCATGGCCGGCACGGGCCAGTGCGAGTGCGCTTCCGAGCCCGCCAATCCCGGCACCGACGATGACCACCCGCACGAAAAGCGACCGTACCGGAGCCAGATCGCCGGTAGTGCCTTGCACCGGAGCCATCCACGAGGCAATGTTCCCCGAACTGACACCTAGTCAGAACGAACCCGAGGGGGGATCGTGAAGCAGACGCGTTGGTTCGCGCTCGCGTTGGGCGCTGCGCTCATCGTCGGCGCCTGCGGAGGCGGCAAGACCACCACCGACAACGGGAGTCCGACCTCGAACGCCTCCTCGCCGTCGACGGGCGCCACGACGACGATCTCGCCCGCCCAAGCCAAGTGCAAAGGCGCGACCCTCACTGCGAGCGAGACGGGTATCACCGCGAGCACCATCACGATCGCCGTGGCCGCCGACACGGGCTCGTCGATCCGACCCGGCTTGTTCCAGGGTTCGGTCGACGCCATCAAGGCGTGGGCCAACTACAAGAACGCGAACGGTGGCCTCGGCTGTCGCAAGGTGGCGGTCCAGGTCTTCGACTCGAAGCTGAGCCCCACCGAAGCCAAGAACGCGATGACCACCGCGTGTGCGCAGGACTTTGCGGCCGTCGGCACGACCGCGTTGTTCCTGAACGACATGACACCGATCGAGACGTGCAAGGACAACTCAGGCAAGGTCACGGGCCTGCCCGACCTGCCGGTGCTGCAGACCGAGCCGTCGCAGCAATGCTCGCAGCTGAGCTACGCGGTGTTGCCCGGCGCCGGTAGCTGCCCGTACAGCGGCACCGGTGTGCGCACCTTCAAGGTTGCATCCGGCCCGTTCGACTACTACTTCGGGAAGTACGGCAAGAGCGCGCTACACGGCATCTGGGTCGTCCCGACCGACTTGCCGTCCACGATCAGCTCGTCAATGCCCGGGTTCCGGTACAGCCAGCAGCTGGGCATCAAGCGCGACGCGGAGTTCGGTGGGAGTGGCCTCGCGACACAGACGGCGTACACGCCGTTCGCGCAGACCATCAAGAACAAGCAGTCCACGTACGCGAGAGTCGGACTCGACTACAAGGGCACCGTCTATCTGCGCAAGGAGGCGGCGACACAGGGCGTGAACACCGTGAAGGTGTGGGACTGCTCGGTGCAGTGCTACGACTCCCGGTTGATCAGCGAGGGCGGCAGCACCGTTGAGGGTCAGTACGTGTGGCTCACCTTCCTGCCGTTCGAGGACGCGGGTTCGAACCCGACGCTCGACGCATTCCTCAAGTACGACAAGAAGCCCGACGGCTTCGGCGCACAGGCGTGGGCGGCGGCCGAGCTGTTCGCGCAGTCGGTCGACTCGATCGTGGCCGCCCAGGGTCCGAATGCGATCACCCGGGCCGCCTTGCTCACCGCCGTGCGCAACACTCACGACTTCACCGCCGGCGGCTTCATCCCGTCGACCGACATCGGGAGCAAGGCGGGCACGAAGTGCTTCGTCATGATGCAGGTGCAGAACGGCAAGTTCGTCCGGGTCGATCCTGCGAAGCCGGGCACGTTCGACTGCAGCGGGTCGGTCTCGGAGATCACCATGGATCCGGTCAAGGCGTTCAAGCCCTGACGATCGTGAGATCGAGGCAGCTGGTCGCAGGACTGGTGCTGGCGGCGGCGTTCGTCGCCGTCAGCATTCAGAATTGGGCGGGCAACGACCTGTCGTTGAAGGCGATCGAGCAGCTGCTCGTGTTCGCCCTTCCCCTCGCGGGCATCTACGCACTCGCGGCGACGGGGCTCGTCGTCGTGTACTCCACGACGGGCGTGTTCAACTTCGCGCAGGGCGCCATCGGCATGTTGGCGGCGTTCGTCTACTGGCAGCTCAAGGTGCAGTGGGGTTGGTCGACCTGGATCGCCGTCACCGTCACCGTGTTCGTCCTCGCGCCCCTGTTCGGCATCCTGCTCGAACGGGCTGTGATGCGCCATCTGGCCGGCCAGGATCTGGTGATCCAGCTGATGGTCACGGTCGGTCTGCTGCTCGGCTTCGTGGGCATCGCGGTCACGATCTGGGACCCGAACGTGGGGCACTCGGTCCCCGCATTCTTCCCCGAGCAGGGCTTCCAGATCGCCGGCGTGGTGCTCACCTGGCACCGCTTCATCGCGCTGTGCGTCGCGCTGGCCCTCGTGGTGGGGTTGCGCTTCCTGCTCTACAGCACGCGGGCCGGCATCGCCATGCGTGCGGTGGTCGACAACCGGAGCCTCGCCGCACTGAACGGCGTATCCGCCCAACAGGTGTCGATGTTCGCCTGGGCGCTCGGCTCTTCGTTGGCGGCGCTGGCCGGTGTGCTGATCGCCAACGAGACCGACATGTCGGCGCTCGGGTCGCTCACGCTCGCCACGCTCGTGCCCGCGTTCGCGGCGGCAGCCGTCGGTCGAATGCGCAGCCTGCCCCTCACGTACCTCGGTGCGCTCGTGCTCGCACTCCTCCAGCAGTTCGCCTCGCTGTTCTTGTCGTTCGGAGGACGCTGGGCGCAGGTGCCGAACCGGATCCCGGAGATCATGTTGTTCGCGGTACTGCTGATGCGCCCCGCGGCCAACTTGCGCTTCGCGCGCCTCACCGCCACGCGCCGGCACGCGCGCGTCGCCAAGCCGCGCTCCGCAGCCGCCGGGCTCGTGGTGCTCGTGTTCGCCATCGCGCTGGTCGGCACACTGCTGTCGTCGGCGAACTTGGCGCGCCTCGACGAAGGCATCGGGCTGGCGCTCGTGGCATTGTCGCTCGTGCCGCTCACTGGTTGGGCGGGCCAGGTCTCCTTTGCACCGCTTGCCTTCGCGGGCGTGGGCGCGGCCGCGTTCGCGCACTGGGGTGGAACGCAAGGTCACCCGTGGGCACTGCTGTTCGGCGCGCTCGCCGCCGCGCCCGTGGGCGCAGTGTTGAGCCTCATCGCCGGGCGACTCCAGGGTCTCTACCTCGGTCTGGCCACCTTCGCGTTCGCGTACTTCACGGGCGACGTGATCCTGAACCAGCCGTTCGCGTTCAACGGCCAGTCGCTCACGACGCCCCGCCCAACATGGTTCGGTATCTCGTTCAACAGCGACCGCGCGTATCTGGTGCTGCTGTCGATCGCCTTCGCGCTCGTCGCGTTCCTGCTCGTCGCGTTGCGCAACAGCGCGTGGGGCCGGCGGCTCGTCGCCATGCGCGACAGCGAGGCCGCCGCGGCAACAGTCGGCGTGAACCTCTTCGAGACGAAGATCGCCGTCTTCGCGCTCTCGGCTGCGATCGCCGGGCTCGGTGGCGGATTCCTCGCGATGTTCTACGGCCACACGGCATCGAATGCGTTCGACGCACTCGTGGGCCTCGCGCTCGTGCTGCAGATCGTGGTCGGCGGCGTCGCCCTCGTCACCGGCGCCGTGTTCGCCGGCGTGTTCCGGCTACCGATCCAGATCCTGCAGGACCACTGGGATTCGAAGTGGATCCGCGGCCTCCAGCAGATCGCGCCCGGCTTCGCCGCGTTGGGCATCATCCAGAGCCCCGACGGCGCGGTGGTGGCGATCGCCGACGGGTTCGCACCGCTCATCCCGGGCCGCACGAGCGAACGGGCCGAACGTGCGAAGCGCACTCGCGAGCGCCGCGCCGCGGCCCGGGCGCGTGAGGCGAAGATCCCACAGCTCGGGCTGACCGAACCGTTCACCGCGGAGACGATCGGTGAGATCGAGCGGCGCCTCGGCATCGCCTCCGAGCTGGCGGCGGGGCGACGCTGATGTCACGCCTGGCGGTGAGCGACGTGTCGGTCCGCTTCGGCGGCCTGCTCGCGGTGGACGGCGCGAACTTCAGCGTCGAGTCGGGGTCCGTGATCGGCCTCATCGGCCCGAACGGGGCCGGGAAGACCACGCTGTTCAACGTGATCACCGGGCTGCAGACGCCGTCGGCGGGCAGCGTCACGCTCGACGACCGCGATCTCCGGCGGGCCAAGCCGTACAAGCGCGCTCGCCTCGGCATCGCCCGCACGTTCCAACGACTCGAGGCCTTCGGCAGCCTCACCGTGCGCGAGAACGTGCTCGTGGCCGCCGAGATGCGCAAGCGGTGGGCGACCACTCGCTACGACGCGGGCATCGTCGCCGACAAGATCCTGGCGCGCGTGGGCATCACGGCACTCGCCGAAGCGCGGTGCGAGCAGCTCCCGACGGGGAGCGCCCGGCTGGTCGAGCTCGCACGCGCGCTGGCCGTGGATCCGCGCATCTTGTTGCTCGACGAGCCGTCGTCCGGTCTCGACGAAGACGAGACCGACGCACTCGGTGCGCTCCTCGTGGCCTTGGCCCGCGACGGGCTCGGTGTGCTGCTCGTGGAGCACGACATGCCTCTCGTGATGACCACGTGCGACTACATCCACGTGCTCGACTTCGGTCGCGTGATCGCCCAGGGAACCCCGACGCAGGTGCAGACCGACGCCGAGGTGCAGCGTGCCTACCTCGGCTCCAAGGCGACGATGTGAGCGCCGTTCTCGAGCTCTCGGGCGTACGCGCCGGCTACGGCACGATCGACGTGCTGCACGGAGTGGATCTGGTGGTGCACCCCGGAGAGGTGCACGCCCTGCTCGGCCCGAACGGCGCCGGCAAGACCACCACGTTGGGCGTCGCCTCGGGGCAGATCACGCCCCACGCCGGAACCGTGTCGTTGGTCGGACGCGACGTCACCGGCGCGCCGCCCGACGCGCTCGCTCGCGCCGGGGTCTGCCTGATCCCCGAAGGGCGCGGCATCTTCCCGAACCTCACCGTGCTCGAGAACCTCCGCATGGCCACGTTCACGGGCATGTCGTTCCGCGACGTGCAGGCCCGTGCGTTCAGCACCTTCCCGCGGCTCGGCGAACGCCGCAAGCAGGTCGCCGGCACGATGTCGGGGGGCGAGCAGCAGATGCTCGCCATGGCGCGTGCTCTCGCCACCGATCCGGCCGTGCTGCTCATCGACGAGCTCTCGATGGGGCTCGCGCCGATCATCGTCGAGGAGCTCTACGACCGGGTTCGTGCCATCGCGGCCTCGGGCCTGTCGATCCTGATCGTCGAGCAGTTCGTCCACGAGATCCTCGGCATCGCCGACGTCGCCTCGATCATGCTGCACGGTCACATCGCCGGACACGGGACACCGGCCGAGATCGCTGACACACTGGCAGCCGCATACCTCGCCAGCGACCAGAACCGCACCGACGAAAGAGCACACTGATGACCGACACCACGGCAGACTCGGGCACGATGTCGTCGGAACGCCTCACTCGCTTCGAGCAAGAGGTGGCAGGCCTGAAGGTGAGCGGCGGGGGCGCGAACCCCGAGCGACTCGGCACCTGGATCGGGATCGGCGTCGGCGCCGTGGGCGCGGTCATCGCCATCGTGGCCTACGCGCAGGCCCAGAACGCCGACCGCACGGAGTTCATCTTCCGCTATCAGATCCTCGCCGGGATCGGGCTCGCCGTAGCACTCGCCGGCGCGGCCGTGTGGTTGCGCAACTCGATCGCC
>JADGOO010000115.1 GCA_017882905.1 Acidimicrobiia bacterium
GTAGATCTCGCAGAAGTCGATGTCGTTGCGCTCGACGCCGGCCCGTGCGAAGGCCAGATCGCCGCTGCGCTTCGCGGGCGACTCCGTGAAGTCGTCCCACTCGCTCATCGTCGTGTGGCTCGTCGCCTCACCCGTGCCGAGCACCCACACGGGACGCTTGGCGCAATCGCGTGCCCGTTCCTCGCTGGTCACGACGATCGCGCCGCCACCATCGCTGCGCAGGCAGCAGTGCAGCTTCGTCAGCGGATCAGCCATCATCCGCGACGACTGCACGTCGTCGACGGTGATGAGGTCGCGGTAGTAGGCCTCGGGGTTCAGGCTCGCGTTGTAGCGCGTGTCGACCGCGATGTTGGCGAGCTGTTCGATCGTCGTGCCGAACTCGTGCATGTGCCGCACGGCCGCCATCGCGTACTTGCTGATGAGCGTGTGCCCGAACGGGGCGTCGAACTGCACAGGACCGCGGTTGCCGAAGCTGAGGTTCGCGGTGCCGCGCCGTCGCGCCTTGAGATCGGCGCGGGCCGTGGAGCCGTACACGATGACGATCGTCTCGGCGTGACCGGCTTGGATCGCGGCCACGGCGTGCTCGAGCTGGAACACCCACATCGACCCGCCCGTCACGGTGCCGTCGACCCACGTCGGCCGCAACCCGAGGTACTCACCCAGCTCGATCGGTGCAAGGTTGCCGATCGCGCCCCCACCGAGCCCGTCGATGTCGGCCTTGGTGAGCCCGGCGTCGGCGATCGCGCGCGACGCGGCTTGGTGGTGCAGCTCCCACGCCGTCTTGTCGTCGACGCGTCCGATGTCGGAGAGCGCGGCGCCGACGATCGCGACGCGCTTCGGATATGCGGTCAGCGCAGCTTCCATTCGACCCGTGTGCCGCTGGCGAACAGCTGTTGACCTTCGGCGATCGATTCCTGGCTCGTGGTGACTACGGCGACACCGTCGTCGGTCTCCTCGTACCGGATCGTCTCGAACTCAGGAACCTTCCATACGCTCATGAGCGGCGTTGGGCGTCGATCCCGGGGTTCTGGCAGTTGAACACGTAGCGGTTGAGGATCCGGCCGATGTCGGACGGGTCCCACTGCTTCGCGTTGCCCTCCTTGTCGGTGGCGAGGAACTGCTCGCCGATCTCCCACGGCCGGTAGTGGGCGAGGTTGTTTCCCACGAGACGCAGCACCTGCCCCGTGACGTGCAACGACTCGTCGGACGCGAGGTACACCACCGCCGGGGCCGAGTTGCCCGGGTTCATGCCGTCGAAGGCCTCGTACTCCTCGGGCGGCTTGACCGTGATGTCCTTCATCGCCTGCGCAACCATGCGCGTGAAGCCGCCGGGGCCGATCGCGTTGGCGCGCACGCCGTAGCGCGCGAGCTCGAGCGACGCGATGATCGTCATCGCCGCGATGCCGGCTTTCGCGGCGCCGTAGTTGATCTGGCTCGCCTGGCCCTGCAGACCCGCGCTCGACACGGTGTTGATGATCGATGCCCGCGGTTGACGGCCGGCCTTCGACTCCTCGCGCCAGTACGCCGACGCGTGGTTCATCGTGTTGAACGCGCCGTACATGTGCACCTTCACCACGAGGTCGAAGTCGGCGGGCGACATCGAGAACATCATTCGGTCGCGCAGCACGCCGGCGTTGTTCACGAGCACGTCGAGCCGCCCGAAGCTGTCGAGCGCGGTCTTGATGATGTTGCCCGCGCTCTCGAACTCGGCCACGCTGTCGTAGTTCGCGACGGCCTCGCCGCCCCGCTTGTTGATGACCTCGACCACCTCGTCGGCGGCCCGTTGGTCGGAGCCTTCACCCGTGACCGAGCCGCCGAGATCGTTGACGACAACCTTCGCGCCGTGGTCGGCGAGCATGATCGCCTCGCCACGACCGACGCCGTTGCCGGCACCCGTGACGATCGCCACCTTGCCGTCGAGCATGCCCATGTGCGCGCCTCCGAGAGCGGTGCTAGAAACCTGACGTGGGCGTCACCGTAGCGCGACGCTCGCGCGACCTGTCAAAGCGCGTCGGGGCTGCGCGCAGAGCTGCAAAGGGCGTGGCGCGGTGGCCGTCGACACCAGCATCATCGGCGCGAAGACGGGCGCGTGGCGCGTGACGCTCGAGCGTTCGGTCCTTGCGAACTTCGCTCGATCGCTGCAGGCGCCCACCGGCCCCGACCCCGTTGTGGCCCCGCCCACGTTCACCTTCGCAGCGCCCTACTGGAGCGCGCTGTCGAACACTGAGCAACCCGCCGACCCCACGGCCGGCGCCACCAACCCGATGCACACCGTGATGGGCGAGCTCCACGCCAAGGGCGCGCTCGTGCTGCACGGCGAGCAGTCGTTCGAGTACCTCGCCCCGCTCCACGCCGGGATGACGATCGACGGCGAGCAAGTGATCGCCGACGTGTACGAGAAGGACACGGACGCCGCGACCATGACGTTCATCGTCATGGAGACCACATGGCGCGACACGTCAACGGGCGCACCCGTTGTCGCCGAGCGCTTCAACCTCATAGCGCGACTCAAGAAGTGAACCAAGGAGCTCCGATGGGCCGTCTGCAGGACAAAGTCGCGATCATCACCGGTGCCGGACAAGGCATCGGCCTCGCCTACGCCGAGCGGTTCCTTGCCGAGGGCGCCAAGGTCGTGGTCGCCGAGATCAACGAAGACCGTGCCACGCACGCCATGGAGCACCTCGCCGGCAAGGGCGACGCCATCTTCCAGGCCACCGACATCTCGAACCCCGAGTCGGGTGAAGCATGCGTCGCCGCAGCCGTGGAGCGGTTCGGCACCGTCGACATCCTCGTCAACAACGCCGCGCTCTACTACGACATCGACAACTTCGACACGAGCTACGAGTACCTGCAGAAGGTCACGGCGGTGAACCAGCACGGCGCTTGGCTCATGGGCCGCGCCGCCGCACCCGTGATGGCGAAGCACCACTACGGGCGCATCATCAACCAGAGCTCCGGCGCCGCGTACGCGTACTCGTTCCCGTCGTTCGGCGACGAGTTCGCCGGCCTCGGCAACTTCTCGTACTCGATCACGAAATGGGGCGTGGTCGGCCTCACCAAGTTCATGGCGGCGCAGCTCGGCGTGTGGGGCATCACCGTCAACTGCATCGCCCCTGGCGTCACCATGACCGAAGCCACCAAGAAGATCGTCCCCGACATGTTCATCCAAGGCATGACCGCCGCCACCGCCATGAAGAGCACGCTCGAGCCCGAAGATCTCGCCGGCGCCTGCGTGTTCTTCGCCAGCGACGAAGCCAAGTTCTGCACCGGCCAGACGCTCGTCATCGACGGCGGTTTGGCGATGCCTGGTTGATTGCGCCTACTTCGTCCGGCGTGGCGAGCTGCTGCGCTCCTGAAGACGGTTTCAGCGAGGAGTTGCCAGATGCCTACCTACTGGTAGGTAGTCTCGTTGAGTGACCGCTGCTGTCGCCGTCTCCGCGCCCGTCGACCCTGCGGTCCGGCCCGCACGGCCGCCGATCAGCTGGCGCACGTCGTGGCCGTTCGTAGTGCTGCACCTCCTGCCGCTGCTCGCCATCGTCACCGGCGTGCACCTGCGCGACGTGCTGCTCCTCGTCGCCCTCTACTGGGTGCGGCTGCTGTGCATCACGGCCGGCTACCACCGCTACTTCGCGCACCGCACCTACCGGCTGAATCGCTTCTGGCAGCTCCTCCTCGCGTTCGGCGGCACGACCGCAGTGCAGCGCGGTCCGCTGTGGTGGGCGGCGCATCACCGCCGGCATCATCAGCACTCCGACGACATCGACGACATCCACTCGCCGCGCGACGGCTTCTGGTGGAGTCACATCGGTTGGATCCTCTCCGGCGCGTACGGCGAGACCGACTTCGATCGCATTCGCGACTTCGCGAAGTATCCGGAGCTGCGGTTCCTGAACCGCTTCGACTGGATCGGGCCATGGGCCCTCGGCATCGGCTGTTTCCTCTGGGGCGGTTGGAGCGCGCTCATCGTCGGCTTCTTCGGCTCGACGATCCTGCTTGCGCACGCCACGTTCACGGTCAACTCGCTCGCACACCGCATCGGTCGCCGCCGCTACGAGACGTCCGACACGAGCCGCAACACCTGGCTCGTCGCGCTCATCGCCGGCGGCGAGGGCTGGCACAACAACCATCACCACTACCAGAGCGCCGCCCGCCAAGGCTTCCGGTGGTGGGAGCTCGACATCACCTACTACGTGCTCGTGGTGCTCTCGTGGGTCGGCATCGTGCACGACCTCCGACCCGTGCCCGCGCGCGTGCGCTCGCCGCAGCCCTAGCTGCCTAGTGGTTGCCGCGCGCCGCTCGGCCTCACGGCGCGTGCACGAGCACGAACGGGCCGTTCAGGACCGTGAGGTCACCGTGCGTGCGAGTGCCGTCGGGCGCGACGAGGGTGGCACCGCCACCGTCGGACGCGAGCAGCCAACCGTCGCTCGACCATCCGCCGGCGGCGCCGCCGGCGGTGGTGGTGAGGAACGGGTCGCCGACCACTGCTCCGGTGCCGAGATCGACGAGCGTGTTCGCGCCCGCGCCGCCCACGAGCGCGAGCGTGCCGGTGGGTGCGAGCACGAGACCGTTCGACGCTGTCACGAGGTTGGCCTGCAGGTCGGGAACCGTGTGGGTCGCACCGCTGATCAGCGACGTCACCACGAGCCGGCACGGGCCGCACGGATCCACTTGATACGACACCGCGATCGTCGCGTTCATCGTGAGCAGCGCCGTCCCGGGCGGTTCTGGGACGAGCCGTTGGTGTCCGGTGTCGTCGACGAGCAGGAACGCGTGCGGCGTGGCGACGCGCTGTTCGACGAACGCGAGCGCGCTGCCCGCGGCGTTCACCGCCGGGACGAACGAGCGGATGGGCGCGCCCAGGCGCGACGACGTCGCGTCGATCGGGTAGTAGTCCCATTCGCCGTCCGCCGCGCGGCGCTCCAACCATGCGTGCAGGCCGTCCGTGCCGAGGATCCTCGTCGTAGGACCCAGCGCAGTGACCTTGCCGGTGGCATCGACGAGCTCGGCCGTCACGGTCGGAATGCCCTGGCCGACCGGTCGCGCTCCGATCAGCACGCCGTTGGCGAACGGCACCGCGCTCGGGCCATTGCCCGAATCGAGCTGGTCGACCACCGCGCCCGCCGCGACACCGGTGTCGACATCGAGCACACGCTCGCCGCTGAGCGCTCGAAGACCCGTTCGACGGCCGAACAGAGGCGGGAACACGAACGTGGTCAGCGGCGGCGCCGGTCGCGAGCGCTCGATGGGCCACAACGCCACCTCACCGACGTCGGCGAAGGCGGCGTGGCCGCGCGTGGCGCTCGGCCCGGTGGCGGCGACGACGCCGTTCGAGCCGGCGATCGACACGACCGTTGCGCCGGTGAACGCGAGGGTGTGCACACCGGCGACGGTCGTGCCGGCAACGACCGCCGTGTCGTTGCCCTTGGCGAGATCGATGAGGTGCACATCTGGCCCGCTGCGCACCGCGAGGTAGCGCCCGTCGGCCGAGAACGCACCACTGTCGAAGCCCTGCGTCTGGCCGACGTGCGCGACGACCTCGTCACGCGCGGTCGCGACATCGACAACGTGCACGAAGCATGTGGGTACGGCGCAATCGCTGTCGGACCATGCGATGCGATCGGGGTGCGCCGCGACCAGGACGGCGCCGGCCGGAGCGAGGGTGCGCACCTCGTGCTGCCCCGTCGGGTCGACGAGCACGAGTCCCCGATTCACGTCCTGGCCGGTGTCGGCGACGAACCCGCCGTTGACGGCTGCGTACGGCAGGAGATCACCGAACGTCACGCGGCGGTGCGTTCCGTCGAGCTCCTGGGCGACACCGGGCTGGCCGATCCACACAGTGTTGTCGGGCCCGACGAACGACCAGGCGCCGTCGCCGGCCACAGCAGCGGCGCGGTCGTTCGTGATCGCGAAGAGCGAATGGGCGTGCTCGGTGCTCACGACCGTCACCTGGCCGTCGGTGGCGTGCAACGTCATGCCGTCGCCGGGAAGTCCGCTCGGCGACCAGACGCTGATGCGTCCGGTGGCGAGGTCGACACGGCGGAGCCCGTACTCGCCGGCGAGGATCATCGTGCCGTGTGTGGGTGCCGCGCCGCCGAAGATCGGGCCGCCGAGGCTGTGGTCGGGTGGAGGTCCCGGCAGCGTGGTCTTCGACGGGCCCGTGATCGAGGGGGCGCGGTGCGCGGGACGCGTGGCCGACGACGCGGCGTACTGCACGATCGACGCGGCGCCGACGGCGACCGCCGCGGCGGCGGCCACGAGCCAACGCGCCTGGCGCCGCCGAGGTGCTGCGGTGGCAGGCGCGCGTGCCGCTCGGCGCGCGGGCGGCGCGACGGGGGAGGAGGCGCCATCGGTGGCGTCGGAGAGGTCGATGACGAGGAGATCGTCGCTCGTGGCCGATTCGTCGTCGTGCCGACCACCACCCACACCGAGATGATCGCGCCGATTGCACCGAACGGTCCGGGCGCGTCAGCGAGTGGTCGTGCCCGACACCTCGGACCACGGTCGGTCGCGGTCGACGCGCGGCTCGCCCGGCAGGCCGAGCACGTGCTCGCCGAGGATGTTGCGCTGGATCTCGTCGGTTCCCCCGCGGATCGACATCGACGGTGCAGTCAGCCAGAGCGTCGCCCACGGTTCGGGCGCGATGAGCGCGTCGGGACCGAGCAGGCGGAGCGCCGTGTTCGTGTACCGCACGAACGCACGGCCGCCGCGCAGCTTCATGCCGGAACCCTCGGGCCCCGGTCGGCCCGATCGCGCGTTGTCGCGTGCCCGGCGCACCGTGAGCGCCTGTAAACGCAGCTCGATGTACACCGCAGCGAGCGCTTGACGCGTCGGCGCATCCGACGCCACACCGCGTTCCTGCGCGAGCGCGGCGAGTGCATCGAAGTCGAGCCACGACCCGCCACTCGTGACCGCACCGCGCTCGTGGGCCAACGCCGTCATGGCCACACCCCAACCACCGCCGGCCGGCCCGATGCGATCGGTGTCGGGCACCACGACGTCGTCGAGGAAGACTTCGTTGAAGTGCGCATCGCCGTTCATCTGCCGCAACGGCCGAACGGTCACGCCCGCCGTGCTCATGTCGAGACCGAACGCCACCACGCCCTGGTGCTTGGGCACCATGGGATCGCAACGGGCGAGGAGCAGCCCGCGCTCGGCGTACTGGCCCCGCGACGTCCAGACCTTCGATCCCGTGATGCGCCAGCTCGCGCCGTCGCGCACCGCCCGCGTCGCGAGGTTCGCGAGGTCGGATCCGGCGTCGGGCTCCGAGAACAGCTGGCACCACACTTCGGTGCCGGTACGGATCGGGTCGAGCCAACGCGACCGCTGCTCCTCGGTGCCGTACTGCACGATCGTCGGGCCCGCGATCGCCAACCCGATGAGGAACGGATAGAGATCGGGGACGGCGAACGCGGCGAGCTCGCGGGCGATCACGGCCGCGAACCCCGGGTCGGCGCCGGCGCCGCCGTGCTCCACGAGCCAGGTCGGCACCGCATAGCCCGTATCGGCGAGCGCACCGAGGTAGACCCGTCCAGCCCGCAGGAGGTCGTCATCGTGTGCGCCGGCCCCCATCACGGTCGTCGGGCCCGACGTCGCGATGGGCGCGAGTCGTGCCTCGAGTGCCGCGCGCAGCGGGGCGACCCGGGCGTCGTCGTCGGATCCGGCCATCGCGCCATTCTGCCGTGTGTCACGTCAGCGCCCGGCGAAGCCCACTCGCGAGCGTGCGGCCGTTACGCTGCCACTCGTTCAGTCAGGGATGGTGATGGTGGCGGGCCGCCGGCGCAGCTGCATCTGGGCGCTCGCCCTCTTAGCTCTCGGTGCGGCTGCCTGCGCCGACGGGAACGGCGCGACGCCGTTGCTGCCCACGACCACGCGAGCGTCCGCGCACGCGCGCCCGCCCCACACCGGGACCACGAAGCCGGCGACGCAACCCAAGCCGGTACCCGTCGGCGCGGCGAAGTTCGGCACCACCGCGTACCCGATCCCCACGACGGGCGCGTACTTCGTGAGCCCGACCGGAGACGACAACGCCACGGGCTCCCAGACTGCGCCATGGCAGACGCTCGAGCATGCGGTCGCCTCGGCACCGACCGGATCCACCATCGTGATGCGGGCCGGCACCTACTCCGAGTCGGTCACGATCGACGGCAAGCGGCTCACGATCCAGCCGTTCCCGAAGGAAGCGGTCATCTTCGACGGCAGCCAGGTGGTGTCGACGTGGGCACCGCAGGGTTCGGTGTGGCGCGCGCGCTGGACGTACCGCTTCCCGCGCCAGCGCCTCGACATGGTCAGCTCGAAGTACCCGATGGCAAACGCGCCCGACCAGGTGTTCGCCGACGGTGTGCAGCTCGAGCAGGCGGGCGCGCAGAGCGATGTGGGCCCCGGGTCGTTCTACGTCGATCGCTCGGCGCACGCCCTCTACATCGGGACCGACCCGGCTGCGCACGTGATCTCGGCGTCGTACCTCCCGACCGCGCTCACCTTCACCAATGCCGATGGCAGCGTCGTGCGAGGCATCAAGATCGAGCGCTACGCGACACCGCTGAACTCCTACGCACCGCTGCAGGTGCTCTCGAACGGCATGTCGATCGAGAACATCGTGTCGCAGGACAACGCTGCGGCCGGCATCACGGTGCAGGGCGCCGGTGTCACGCTCAACCACGACACGTTCATCGACAACGGTCAGCTCGGCGTGCACGCCTACCACGCCGATGGGCTCGTGATCGACGCGAACCTGTTGCGGCACAACAACACGCAGCACTTCGATCCGTCGACCGAGGCGGGCGGCGTCAAGGTGTCATCGACGACCGGTGTCACCGTGCGATCCACCGAGGCCGATCACAACCTGGGCGACGGGATCTGGTTCGACGTGTTCGTGACCGGCGCGACGGTCGTGCGCAACGTCGTGCACCACAACGACGACGAAGGCATCCAGTACGAGATCTCGACGAACGCCGTCATTGCGTCGAACATCGTCTACGACAACGGTGGTGCCGGGATCCGCCTCACGGAATCGACCGGCATCGACGTGTGGAACAACACGCTCGTCACCAATCAGCGCGACATCGAGGTGCTCGACGGGAACCGTCCGCAGGGCGTGCAAGACGTTCGCATCCGCAACAACCTGTTCTTCGACGGGAGCGACACCTCCGACGTGCTGCTCGCAGTCGACGACCTCACGCACACGCGCACCGCGGCCGAGATGGACGTGACCGCCGACTCCGACATGTTCTGCCGCTCCACTCCGTCGCTCCCGCCGACCGCAGTGCTCTGGGCGGCGTTGCCGACGGCGGTGAAGTTCCCGTCGGTCGGTTCGTTCTCGCAGGGCGTCGGTCAGGAGACACACGCACGCGCCTGCGACGGCATCAGCCCCGTCGACATGTTCATCAAGTCGCGGATGGGCGACTACCGCCTGCTCAGCGATTCGCCGGCGAAGCGCTCGGGCGCGCCCTTGCCTCCGAGCGTGGCAGCCGCGATCGGTGTGACTGCCGGCGTCGCGGTCGACGTGGGCACACTCCGCTTCGGCTGACGCCGGCCTACGCGCCGTAGACGGGCGTGGGCTCGGGTGCTTGCGCGATGAGGTCGCGCACCGCGGGTCCGATCGCCGACGGGTCCCAGCGGTCGCCCCGATCGATCTGCGGCCCGTGCTGCCATCCGTCGGCGACGGAGAGCATCCCGCCTTCCACCTCGAACATCCGGCCCGAGACGTCGCTCGAATCGCTCGACGCGAGCCACACCACGAGCGGGCTCACGTTGGCCGGATCGTTGGCGTCGAATCCGCCGTCGGGTGCGCGCATGCGCTCGCCGAACACCTCTTCGGTCATGCGGGTGCGCGCCGACGGCGCAATCGCGTTGACGGTGACGCCGTAGCGCGAGAGCTCGGCGGCTTGCACGAGCGTGAGCGCGGCGATGCCGCCCTTCGCGGCCGAGTACGCGGCCTGCCCCACGCTGCCCATGAGGCCCGCGCCCGACGAAGTGTTGATGATCCGTGCGTCGAGCGCGGCGCCGGCCTTGGCCCGGTCGCGCCAGTACGCCGCGGCGTGGCGGGCGGGCGCGAAATGGCCCTTGAGGTGCACGCGCAGGACCGCGTCCCATTCCTCTTCGCTGGTGTTCGCGAACATGCGGTCCCGCACGAAGCCGGCGTTGCACACGAGCACGTCGAGCTGTCCGAACGCGTCGATCGCGGTGCGGACGAGCGCGTGCGCGGCATCGAAGTCGGCCACGTCGCCGGCGTGCGCGACGGCCTCGCCACCGGCGGCGACGATCTCGTCGACGACGCGCTGGGCCACTTCGGTGCTGCCGCCGTGGCCGGTCCGGTCGACGCCGAGGTCATTCACGACCACGCGTGCGCCGTGGGCGGCGAGGGCACGAGCGTGCTCGCGCCCGAGGCCGTTGCCGGATCCGGTGACGACGACGACTCGACCGTCGCAGATGCCCACGCGCGTTGCCTCCCCGAGAAATCTGACGCGGCGTCAGATACCCTAACGCCGCGCCACACCGGCCGGTCCATCGAGCGCACCTGCGGAACGGATCGAGGAGACGATGCGCTTCGGCGTCACGATGTTCGCGACCGATCGGACCATCGCGATCGTCGACCTCGCGCGGGAGCTCGAAGCGCGTGGCCTGCAGTCGCTGTGGCTCCCCGAGCACACGCACATCCCCACGAGCCGGCGCACGCCGCCGCCCACCGGCGACGCCGAGCTCGCCGAGGAGTACCGGCGCACGCTTGATCCCCTCGTGGCGCTCGCGGCCGCCGCCGCGGTCACAGAGCGACTCGTGGTGGGCACAGGCATCCTCCTGCCCGCGCAACGCGAGCCGATCGTCACCGCGAAGGCGATCGCCACGCTCGATCACCAGTCGAACGGCCGCGTCGCGATCGGCATCGGTTTCGGATGGAACCGCGACGAGATCGAACACCACGGTGTCGAGTTCGCGCGCCGCCGCGACGTGTGCCGTGAGCACGTGCTCGCCATGCGCGCGCTGTGGAACGACGACATCGCCGAGTTCCACGGCGAGTTCGTGGAGCTGGCGCCGTCGTGGTCGTGGCCGAAGCCGGTCCGCGCCGGTGGGCCTCCCGTGCTGCTCGGTGGCGCCCCGGGCCCGAAGCTCTTCGCGCACATCGCCGAGTACGGCGACGGCTGGATCCCGATCGGCGGCGCCGGGATGCGGGCCGCGCTCGATGATCTTCGGCGCGCCTGCGAGGCGCGGGACCGCGATCCGGCGTCGCTCGAGCTCATCCCGTTCGGCACGATTCCCGACGCCGGCAAGCTCGAGTACTACCGGGAGATCGGCGTGACCGAAGTGGTCCTGCGGGTGCCCGGCGGCACGCGAGACGAGGTGCTCCCATTGCTCGATCGATTCGCGGCGCTGTCCGCATGAGCGCGCTCGAGGTCGTCGAGCTCGTGGTGGGCGACCCGCCCGCGGCCTGGCGGGAGGCCGGGTTCACCGTCGACGACGCCGGCATCGCTCGCGTCGGCACGGTCCGCATCCGCTGCACCGGCTCCGGCGAGTCGGGGATCCTCGGCTGGGTCGTGCGCGGCGTCGACGACCCGGCCGAGCTCGATGGGCTCGCCACGATCGTGTGTGACGAGCCCCTCGCCGCCGCCGACGACCATCTGAACTTCGCCACGATCGTGGATCACGTCGTGGTCATGACGCCGGCGATCGAGCGGACGATCGCGGCGTTTCGTGCTGCAGGGTGCGTGCCCCGTCGCGAACGTGCGGCCGGGAGCCGGGACCGTCCGTTGCGTCAGATGTTCCTTCGCGCCGGCGAGGTGATCATCGAAGTGGTCGGCCCGCCGACACTCCCGCAAGATCCCGAGCGCGCCGGTGCGCCCGCCGCGTTCTGGGGCATCGCCTGCACCGTCTCCGACATCGACGGATGTGCCGTGGTGCTCGGCGACCGCCTCGGCGCCGTGCGCGATGCCGTACAACCGGGTCGGCGCATCGCGACGCTGCGTCACGAACGGCTCGGCGTGTCGGTGCCGATCGCGTTCATGAGCTGAGCGTCGGAGCGCGACCGCGCCGTGCCGTCCGACCGCCAGGCTCGGCGAGTGCTAGTCGAGCGTCTCGAGAGCGGGCGCGTAGGGGCCGCGCAGCGACACGAACAGCGACGAGCCCCAAAGGCCCAGACCCACGACGAGCCCGCGTGAGGCGGGCGCGCCACACCACCAACCCACACCGAGGCCCCACACGCCGCCGAGCGCAGTGAGGCGTGCCCAGGCTCCCAGCCGTGCTGCCACGAACCGGACCGTACCGACAGGGCCGCCGCCTCGGCAACCCGTCATCGCGTCAGGTGACGATGATCACCCCACACCATCACCGCGCCGCGCCCTGCTCGCGCGCGAGGCTGGTGGCGCCATGGGAATGGGTGTGCTCGACCTCATCGGACCCGACGACTATCCGCCGATCGCGGTCACGTGTCCGCGCTGCGGTGCCGAAGTGCACCAGCGCTTCGCGGGGCCGTGCGCCGGATGCATCGCCGACCTGCGCGCTCGCATGGCCGGCGCGGCGCGCGACGTCGACACCGAGTACGTGCCGAAGATGAACGTCACGCCCAACGCGGTCGCGCTCAAAGACGACTGACGGTCGGCTGACCGGCCGCGGTCGCCAGTCCCGGGTCGCCGGGCGATGTGGATCAGAGCCGCTCGATGATCGTGACGTTGGCCTGGCCGCCACCCTCGCACATGGTCTGCAGGCCGTAACGGCCGCCCGTGCGCTCGAGCTCGTGCAGCAACGTGGTCATCAGTCGGGCTCCAGTGGCACCGAGCGGATGCCCGAGGCTGATCGCGCCGCCGTTCACGTTCACCTTGGCGAGGTCGGCGCCCGTCTCGCGCTGCCACGCGAGCACGACCGACGCGAATGCCTCGTTGATCTCGACGCGGTCGATGTCGTCGAGGCTCATCTTGGCCTTGTCTAGCGCGTAGCGCGTGGCCGGGATCGGCGCGGTGAGCA
>JADGOO010000116.1 GCA_017882905.1 Acidimicrobiia bacterium
GGCGTGGCCCGCCGCACCCGCGAGGCGCTGCTGCTCTGCGAAGCGGCCGGCTTCGAGGTGGTGCTCGTGGAGACCGTGGGCGTGGGCCAGAGCGAAGTCGCCGTCTCCGGGATGGTCGACACCTTCTGCCTCTTGCTCGCGCCCGCCGCCGGCGACGAGCTGCAGGGCGTGAAGCGCGGCATCGTGGAGCTCGCCGATCTGATCGTGGTGAACAAGGCCGATGGCGACCTCGCGGCCGCGGCCACCCGCACGGCGGCCGACTACGCCAACGCCGCGCACTTCCTGCGCCCGCGCCACCTCGAGTGGACGACCCAGGTGCTGCAGTGCTCGGCGCTGCACCGCTCGGGGATCGACGCCGTGTGGTCGGCGATCGTGGCCCATCGCGACGCCCTCGCAGGGTCGGGCGCCCTCGCCGCGCTGCGGGCCGATCAGGCCAGCCAGTGGATGTGGTCGGAGATCACCGACGGCCTCATCGAGCGGTTGCGAACCGACGCGAACGTGGCGGCCGATCTGGCCGGCCTCGACGGCGCGGTGCGGGCCGGGACGATGTCGGCGGCCGCAGCCGCCCAGCACGTGCTGGGCCGCTTCCTGCGACCGTCCTGAGCGCGAACGGGAGGCGGGGCGGGGCGACTCAGCTCGCGCGGCGCTCGCGCTGGCGGCCGGGGGGCTCGGGCGGGTGCACCTCGCGCAGGATCGCGCGGGCCTGGGCGACGCCCATCCGGCCGATGCGTCGGGTGCGCTCGTCGAGCTGCCAATCACGCCGGGGAGCCGAGCGGCCACCGTCGAGCAAGACGAGCTGGCCGGCGGGCCGCGCTGCTTGCTCGGGAGCCGTGTCCGGCTTCGTGGTGGTCATGACCGGATAGTGCCATAGGGGTGTGACACGGCAACCCTCCTCCGTCCGCCGGCCCGAAGGCCGACCCCTCACCTCTTCTTGTACCCGTCCAACACACAGGCCAAGCAGTGGCTTCCGGCCCTGATCGTGTGGTCCACTTGTCCCATGACTGCGATCGACATCCCTCGCGCCCTGCACCGTGGCGAGTCGGAGCTCCCGTTCGTCGACCTCGGTGACGGCAGCACGCTTCAGCTGCTCCAGGTCGACATCGAGGCCGGACTCTGGGTCATCCGCACCCGCTTCCAGCCCGGCTACCTCGTCCAGACCCACAAGCACACCGGGCAGGTCTTCGCGTTCACGCTGACGGGCTCGTGGAAGTACGTCGAGTATCCCGAGGTGAACACCGCCGGCTCCTACCTCTACGAGCCGGCCGGGTCGGTGCACACGCTCACCGTCGCGGAATCCAACACCGAGGTCACCGACGTGTTCTTCGCGATCTACGGCGCCAACCTCAACCTCGACGCCGAGGGCAACATCACCTCGATCGTCGACGCCACCACGATCCAGCAGGCCTACTTCGTGCTCTGCGAGATGCAGGGCTTCGACCGCCCCGACGTCATCGGCGCCTGACCAGACGGCGTGACCCGTGCGCGCCACGCGACCGGGACACCCGCGGACGCGACTGAACCTTTGAGCTCTGTACGCGCCTAGGAAGGGTGCGTGCGCGACGCCGAGACGACGTTCGAGTCGTTCTTCCACGAGCACTACGAAGACGTACGGAGATCGCTCGCGGTCGCGTTTGGCGATCAGCTCCTCGCCGAGGAGATGGCGCAGGACGATGGTGTCGGCGCGCCCCCCGGCTGGGAGCCGGTCGATGCGGGCGATGCCCGCGTGTTCGTGCCCGGCGCCTGGAACGTCGAAGCGGCGGGCACGTGCATCGGCGGCAGCTTCCCGGGGATGGCGAGCGTCGGCAAGCTTGCGCAGCAGGGATGCACGCCGGCGAGCGAGTGGCCGATCCCGCCGCAGGCCGTCTCGCTCTTCGCCCTGGCCGAGCGCCCGACCGGTACTCCGACGCTGACCGTGCACGGCTATGCCGTGTACCGCCTGGATCGCGGCACGCGCGACGGCGTGTGGACGCGCTACGCCGTTCCGCAGCTCGGCACCGAGATCGCGGTGCACGGCAGCTTGAGTGATCGCGTGATCGCCACGCTCGCGCCGGCGGCGCGCAAGGTCGCGCTCGCGCACGCGACGCAGCCCATCGCCGACGGTCGAGTGGTCGCGACCGACGGTGTCAAGGTGACGGTTCCCGTGTCGTGGAGCGTCACGACACCGAGCTCTTGGCCGTGCGACTCCGGCTCGCGCAACAGGCACGTCTTGCAGCTCGGGCTCGGGCGGAACGGGCGAGTAGCGGGAGGAGTGCTCGCGTCCGTGGAGGCGATCTCGTGAGCACGAGTGCGCGCCAGGCGCGCAAATTCAACGCTGGTCGTGGGTCAGGGGCGACGTCGTAGCCTGGACGGCGTGATCTACCTCGACCATGCCGCCTCCACGCCGATGCGGCCCGAGGCGGTGGCGGCGATGCTGCCGTACCTCAGCGAGCATCCCGGCAACCCGTCGGGCAGCCACGCCGCGTCGCGCGCCACGAAGACGGCGATCGAGGCCGCGCGCGAGATGGTGGCCGCCTGCCTCGGTGGCGACGCCCGCGAGGTCGTGTTCACCGGCGGTGGGAGCGAGGGCGACAACCTCGCCGTCAAGGGGGCGGCATGGGCCGCGCGTGCCGGCGATCCGTCACTCGACGCGGTCGTCACCACGGGCATCGAGCACAAGGCGGTGCTCGGTGCCGCGCACCGGCTCGCGGCGGAAGGCTTCCGCGTGCGCGAGGTCGGCGCCACTACCGACGGGGTCATCGATCTCGATGCGCTGGCCGGCGCGCTCGACGAGCACACGGCCGTGGTGTCGGTGATGCTCGTGAAC
>JADGOO010000117.1 GCA_017882905.1 Acidimicrobiia bacterium
GCAGCTCACCCATTCATGGTTGATGTCGAGCTCCATCGCCCGCACCGCGTGCGCCCGGGCCAGGAGCGAGGCCAGGTTCGCGATGCTGAGGCCAGGGCCTCCGGCGTACACGATCGCGCCGGACGCGGTCACGCCCACTCCCGAGCGCCACACATAGACCTTGTTGCCGACGGTGGCGCCCCACCGGCCATTCGAGTTCTGGGGCAACCCGCCCACCACATGACCGTGGTTCACGATGAGATCGAGGTTCTGGCGCACTGTCGACACATCGCGCAACGTCATGTCGCGGCCCCAGCTGCCCACGTCGAGCGAGCCGTCGTTGCGGATGACGAGCGACGCGGCGCCCGTGCGCAACGGCGCGTACGTGTGGCCTTGCGCGTAGTAGCCGCCGCGCGCATCGCTGAGCCCGAAGGCCGAGTTGAACGCGGCGATGAGACCGGACCGCATCGGTACGGGCACCTTCGAACCCCAGGAACGGTTCGCGTGCGGAGGGAGCGTGAGGCCCGGCACGAGCACAGCCCGCAGCCGTGTGGGGTCGAACCAAGCGAGCCCGGCGAGCAGGCTGGTGTGCACGGCATCGGGGCGGACGTACGTGACGTACACCGCAGGGCGGCCGCCGACGAGATCGCCGGTGGGCTGCCACTGGCCTTCACCGGGGAGCGACGGGCGGGCGGGGCCCACGATCGGCTCCGGCGCGCTGATGTGGATGCGGGTGTCGACCAGAGCGGCGGTCAGCCACGAGACGGGCTCCGGTGCGGTCGCCTTCGGGATGCCGCCGGGTGGGGCACCGCCGACGGGCGGCGGATGATGTGTGTACCACCAGTGCTCGACCGAGTTCACCACGCCGCCGAGGCCGTGGGCGCGCAACCATTCGACACTGCGCGCCGACGCGGAGTCGGACCCGGGCGCTCGCAGCGCGCCGACGTAGGACCAGCCGAGCAGCGCAATGGCCAGTGCGAGGAGCGCGGCGATGGCCCGCCGAGTCGTGCGCCACCAGCGCCGCCGGGGCGCGACCGGATCGGGTGTCTGGCTGCCGTGCGTGAGTTCTGACACCAGACGCTCCGTGTTCGGCTGACTCCGTGCTCGATCGGGTCGCGACCTGCGACCGCCGTCGTGACGGACGGTACCGATCCGAGGGTGAGCGCCGGACCACGGGGAGGTCATGGGCACGTCACGGGACGTAACGACCTGGTCGCAGCGGGGCGCGACACCGCCGAGACAGTTTTGCATAAAGTATGCAATCGTCGACCCGCCACGAGCGGGTCGGGTCCGTTCATCGATCCGGGGGGATCTCGATGCGTCACGTTCGATTCGCCGCCGCATGCGCCGCTCTGGCCCTCGTGGTCGCCGCCTGCGGGAACAGCCGCAGCAGCACACCGGCGACCACGCCGACGTCGGCCGGTGGTGGTGCGGTTCCCACGACTGCCGGCAGCTCGTCGAACTTCGGCGATGCGCCCCTGCCGTGCGGGCCGGCCAAGGCGGGCGCCGCGAACACCGCCTCCGACACCGGCGTGACGGCGAGCACGATCACCATCGCAACCGGCGACGACCGTGGCTTCTCGCAGACACCGGGTCTCAACAAGGAGATGACCGAGGCCGTCCAGGACATGGCCGCGCTGTGCAATCAGGCCGGCGGCATCAATGGGCGCAAGATCGTCGTCAACTTCTACGACGCCGCGATCCTCCAGGTGCAACAAGCCATGGCGAAGGCGTGCAGCGGCGCGAACTTCATGCTCGTCGGCGAAGGTTGGGCGCTCGACTCCAACCAGGAGGAGACGCGCCTCGGCTGCAAGCTGCCCGCCGTTCCCGGCTACGCCGTGAGCGCGACGTTCGCCAACGGGCCGCTGATGTACCAAGCCGTGCCCGTGCCCGCGAACCAGGCCGCGATCGAGTCGGCCGTCGAGCTCGCCAAGCTCGTCCCGTCGGCGATCACCGCGAGCGCCACGCTCGCCGGCAACTTCTCGGCCACGCAGGAGACCGCCGACAAGGTGGTCGCGTCGTACCCCACGTTCGGCTTCAAGTTCCTCCCGCGCAGCAAGGTCGAGTACCCGATCACCGGCCAGGCCGATTGGAGCACCACCGTCAAGCAGCTGCAGGCGATCGGCGCGAAGTTCGTGTACTGGTCGGGGGAGTGCGTGAACCTTCGTGCCGCGATGCGCGCCGCGCGCGTGATCGGGTACAAGCCGGTGTGGCAGACCGAGACGAACCACTACGAAGCGAAGTGCGCGGCGTCGAACAGCGACGGCGCGATGGACGGCCTCTACATCCGCATGGTCTTCACGCCGTTCGAGGACCGCACCGTCGACAAGGCCGTGAACGACTACCTCACGCTGATTGCCCAGCACGGGCAGCGGCCCACGCAGCTCGGCATGCAGGCCACGTCGTCGTTCCTGTTGTGGGCGACCGCGGCGCAAGCATGCGGCGCCGATCTCACCCGCACGTGCGTGTTGACCAACCTCGCCAACGTGCACAGCTGGACCGGCCACGGTCTGCACGTCACGACCGATCCCGGCCGCAACGTCGCGCCCACCTGTGGGTTGCTGCTCCAGCTCGAAGGCACGAAGTACGTGCGCGTGAGCCCGAAGGATCCCGGCAAGTTCGAGTGCGACAGCCGCAGCGCCGTACCGGTCGACACGCCTGCGGTGCGAGCGGCCAAGATCGGCGCCGACGGCCGTTCGCACGAGTTCGGCTGACCTGCTCACCCGGTCGGGCGCCGACATCCGTGTCGGCGCCCGAAGTGGGTCAGCTCAAGCCGCTGACCGTGCCCGTGAACGGCGCACCCTTGATGCGCACGGTGAAGGGATCGCCGTTGCTCAACAGGTGCCCGTTGTTCAACGGGTCGCGGTACCAGTCGTTCAGCGTGAACGAGATCTGCGTGTTGGAGTACGCGGTGAAGATCAACCCGATGCAGTCACCGGGGAACCCGGCCTGCCAAAGGGCGAGGTCGCTCGTGTCCCACATGATCGCCTTGTTCCCGTAGTCGTAGCCCGATGTGGCCACGTCGGGCTCGCTGCACGGACGGGTGGTCGGGCTCGGCTTGGGGGCGAGCTTGCCGAAGCCGTTGCCCGTGATCGTGATCGTGGGGTTGTTCGAATCACCCGTGAACGTCACGCCCGACACCGACACGTTCGCCTTGTGCACCAACGCCAGTGTTGCAGTGGCGGCGGTCGTGTTGCCGCCCGGGGTGACACCGACAGGTGTTGCCGCCGCGTAGCTCGATCCGCCGAGGTACTGCGTCACGTAGTTGCCGTCGTTCGAGCAGTTCGCACCCTTGCCGAAGAACAGCTTCACGCCGCCCACGTTGTCGGGCAGGTCGAACAGCACGTAGTGCCCATCCTGGTTCGTGCAACCGGCCGTGAGCTGGATCTTCGCCTTGCTGCTGTACGCAACCACCGACACGGAGGGCGCGGGCGTGCCGGTGCTCCCGTCGAGCACGATGCCATCGATGCTGCCGTCGCCCGCGGGCAACAGCAGCTGCACGCCGAGGTCGGTGAAGCCTCCGTCGGTCACGCCGAACGTCTGGGCCTTCGACTTGTCGAGCGTCAAGCCTGTGTAGAACGGTACGAACGGTTGGCTGCCCCCGCAGTTGAAGTAGCGGCCGATGTAGCTGCCGGCCGGCACGTTCGCCTGGGTGATGTGGCCCGGCGTGCCGTCGGTGCCGCTGCCGGCCGTGGTCGTGACCACTACGTCGGGTGAGTTCTTCTTGCCGGGGAGGATGATCTGCAAGCACGCACCGTCGTACGGCAGACCGTGCACGTCGTCGACGGTCGCAGTCACCGTGCCGCCCGGTCCGGCGTGGGCCGGAGCCGCGGCGAAGGCTGCGCCCGCGGCGGCAACGGCGAGCGCGGCTGCGCTCGCCGCCACGCGCCGCCCGAGCTGTGAGGGCCTCAGTCGTCTGGATTGCACCCGTGTCTCCTTCGATCGACCTCGCCGAATGCGGGGCTTGCGTCGATCTTGGCGACACGCCGGCTTCCCGGCATCGGTAGCGCGCTACCGAAATGCGTCGGGTCAGTGCGCTTCAGTGGTGCGGTAGTCCCCGAATGGCTCGTCGCGCTCCTGGAGCGCACCGCGCAGGCCCTTCTCGCGCACCGTTCCCATGAACTTGAACATCGACTTCTGGTGCGTGCCGAGCGCGCACAGCTCGGTGCCGGCGCGCAGCCCGTCGCGGAGGCCCATCACCTCCATCTGGCGGTGCACGAGACGCTTGTTCAGCTGCACGAGCTCCGGCTCGATCTGAGCGATGCGCCCGGCGACCTCGAGCACGAGACCTTCGAGCTCGTCGGCGGGAACGGCTTGGTTGGCCCAACCGAGCTCGGCGGCCTGCGTACCACTGATCGAGTCGCCCGTGACCATCATCTCCATCGCCTTGCGCATCCCCATGAACCAGGCGTGGAAGTGCATGTCGGGCACGCCGAACCGCACCGCGGGATACCCGATCTTGGCGTCGTCGGCCACGTACACGAGGTCGCAACCGGTGGCGAGCTCGGAACCGCCCGCGAGGCAGTAGCCGTGCACCTGCGCGATCACCGGCTTGGCGAGATCCCAGATGCTCATCCACCCCTCGGTGACGTGGCGCGGCCAGTGACCATCGCCGCCCGGTGTGTACCAGGGCAGCTCGTGACCCTCGTTGCCGCCGGCAAGGTCGTAGCCGGCCGAGAAGCTGGTGCCCGCGCCGCGCACGATCTGCACCCGGACGTCGGGGTCGGCGTCGTGCTCGCGGAGCGCGGCCATGATCCCGCCCCGGAGCGGGTGGTTGAGCGCGTTGCGCTTCTCCGGGCGGTTGAGCGTGATGCGCCGGACGCCGGGCGCGGGTTCGTCGACGAGGACCACTTCGTTGGTTGCCATGGGCACAGCCTCACCCGCGCGGGCGGCCCGAGCGCAAATCTCGGGATCTAACGTGAAGGGATGGCGCCCGAGCTCGATACGAGCGCGACGGTCGAGCGCATCGCGCTCGACGAGCACTCCTGGGTCGACGTCGCGCGCGGCTGGCTGGCCGGCGCCAACGATGTGTACGCGACCGTGGTGGAGACGGCGCCGTTCGAACAGCAGCGGAACTGGCGCTACGAGAAGTGGATCGAGGAACCCCGCCTCTCCACGTGGGCGCGCCCTGCCACCTCACCCCACCCCGTGCTCGTCGCCGCCCACCGACGTCTCCAGCATGCGTACAAGGTCACGTTCGACGGCTTCGCGCTCGCCTGGTACCGCGACGGGAGCGACAGCGTCGCGCTGCACCGCGACGACGATCTGCGCTGGTGCGAAGACACGGTCATCGGGATCCTCACGCTCGGTCAGCGCCGACCGTTCCTCGTGCGGCCGCGGGTGTCGA
>JADGOO010000118.1 GCA_017882905.1 Acidimicrobiia bacterium
CGTGCACATCCACACGTTCACCGGGCAGCAGCTCGTCGTAGAGCGCCTCTTGCAGCAGTGCGTGACGAAACGAGTACTCGCGTTCACCGTCGGGTTCGATGAGCTGCTGCTCGATGGCTTCGCGGAGCTGTTCGCTGAGCTGCGCGTCGTCGCGGTCGGCGACCGCGGCGAGCAGGCCGTGGTGGACGGTGCGACCAGCCGCGGCCGCGATGCGCAGCATCTCTTGCGCCGCGTCGGAACAGGCCTCGACGCGCACGAGCAGCACGTCACGCAACGACGGGGTCAGCTCCGCAGAGTGCAGGTCGGCACCGGCGGCGACCAGCTCTTCGGTGAAGAACGCGTTGCCGTCGGAACGAGTGAACACGCCGTCGACCACCTCAGGCGTGGGGACCTCGCCGAGGATGCCCTGGAGCTGGGCGGCCACGTCGTCGCGGTCGAAGCGATCGAGGTCGATGCGCTCAGCTCGCCCGCTGCGCTCGAGCTCGGCCAGGAACGGGCGCAGCGGGTGGCGGCGACTCATCTCATCGGTGCGGAACGTGGCCACGATCGCGACCGGCGCCGGGCCGAGCTGGTGGATCAGATAGGTGAGGAGGTCGCGCGTGGATCGGTCGGCCCAGTGCAGGTCTTCGATGACGAGCAGGATCGGATCGTCGCGGGCGAGGCGTTCGAGCAGGCCGAGCACGACCTCGAACAGACGAGTCGCACCGCCCTGCGGGTCGACGCCCACCACGTAGTCGACCGTGGCGAGCTCCGACACCAGCCGGCCCAGCTCGGCGGCTGCGGGGCCCGCGTACGACCGGACGGCGGTGACGCCTTCCTCGCGCACGAGCGCCCGCAAGATCTCGACCATCGGCCCGAACGGCGGGCCACTCTCACCGAGGTCGATGCAGGCACCGCTCAGCACCCGGACATCGGCGGCGCGAGTCACGAGCTCGCGCACGAGCCGGGTCTTGCCGACGCCCGCCTCGCCGCCCACGACCACCGCGCTCGAATCACCCTGCGCGGCGCGGGCGACCGCGGCTTCGAGGCGTGCGAGCGGCTCGACGCGGCCGATGAAAGCAGGACTCGAAACCCTCGTGGCCACCGCGACCATTCTCGCGCGACCGGGCTACGCCACGGTCCGAACGTCGTCGAGTGCGATCGACTCGTCGTGGCCCACGACCTGGCCCACGAGGTTGCCCACCTCGGGGCACTCGACGAGGCTGATCGTGGCCGGCCGAGGCTGCGGCACCGGGCGTGCGTTGTCGACGGCCGAGCGGCGGGACACGAGCCGGCGCAGTCGGTGCTGGCCGGCGACGGCCTCGTAGCGGGCCCGCCGGTCGGAGACGAGCTGCTGGGCAACGATGATCGGCATGGCGTACATGGCGGCCTCCCGAGGCGTCTGTGCGTACTCCACCACGGTGCGCCTAAGGCGGCCCCCGGCACATTGGGAGGACGCCTACCTGTGGCCGGTCAGCCACCTCAGATCGGCCGCACCGCAGCCCGACAGCACCTCAGAGCGCACCTCAGGCTGGGCGGTGGATCGGGGTCAGTCGATCGGTGCGTCGAGGATGTAGCGCGGGCCGGGTCCGCGCTCGGCCGCCTGGTCGTCGGGGTTGTAGATCCGACAGAACCGCAGCGACAGGCAGCCGCACCCGATGCAGCCGTCGAGCTTGTCGCGCAGCCGCTCGAGCATGGCGATCTGCTCGTCGAGCCGCGGCCGCCACGATGCGGAGAGGCGATGCCAGTCCTTCTCGGTGGGGGTGCGGCGCTCGGGCAGGGAGTGGAGGGCGTCGCGGATCTCGCCGAGGCTCAGTCCCACCTGCTGGGCGATGCGCACGAACGAGACGCGGCGCAGCGTGTCGCGGGAGTAGCGGCGCTGTCCGCCCGCCGACCGGATCGAGTGGATGAGGCCCTGCTCCTCGTAGAAGCGCAAGGCCGAGGTCGCCACCCCCGTGCGCTCGGCCAGCGCACCGATGGTCAGCTCCGGCTCCACGGTCGGAGGCTACGCAGCGCACCCGAGCCCAACACAGCTCTCTTCCTCCCCGGCGACCGAATGCGGTCCTCCGGGAGGACCAGTGCTGAGGAAGCCCCGGGCGTGTGAAGATGGCGGTCATGGCGCACGTCGGAGACCTCCTCGCAAGCATCGGCGGCGGCGTGTTCCAGCAGGCCTTCGTGGTCGCCGATCTCGAAGCCGCCCAGCTGGCGATGCGCACGAGCCTGGGCTGTGGCGAGTTCGTGCAGCTCCCGCCGAGCGACCTCGACTATGAGCTCCGCGGCGAGCCCGTCTCGTGTGCCCTCGCCATCGGCTTCGCGCGCAGCGGCAACATGCAGATCGAGCTGATCCAGCCCGTGCGTGGCGCCGGTCTGCACGTCGAGTTCCTCGCGAGCAACGGCCCCGGAGCGCATCACTTCGGCTTCCTGGTCGACGACCTCGACGCGGCGGTGCACCTCGGCGCAGCGTGCGACGCGCCCAAGGTGATGGCCGGCCAGTTCGGGAGCCTGCGCTTCTGCTACCTCGACACCTGGAACGCGCTCGGCACCTACGTCGAGCTCGTGGAAGACCCCGACGCCATGATGATGGCGCTCATGCCCTGGCACTGAGCACGGCCGGTGATCGGCTGACCGTCACCCGGCGATCGAGAACCCACCGTCGACGGCCACGGTCTGTCCGGTGATGTAACCGGCAGCCGCGCTCGCGAGGAACAGCACGGTTGGCGCGATGTCACCCGGCGTGGCGAACCGGGCCATCGGCGTGCGCGCCAGCAACGGTGCAGTGAGCTGTTCGAACGGGAGCATCGGGGCCGTCATCTTCGTCTCCACCACGCCCGGCGCCACCGCGTTCACGCGAATCCCATGGCGCGCCCAGGCCACCGCCAGCGTCTTGGTCATCTGCACGATCCCAGCCTTGGCGGCGCCGTAGCCGGGAACGATCTCGATGCCGAAGAACGACGCCATCGAGCCCATGTTGATCACGCTCGCGCCACCGACGAGCTCACTGCGCTCGAGCAGGTCACGCGTCGCGCTCGCCATGCGGAACGCACCGAACAGGTTCACCGCGACGGTCTCCTCGAACACGTCGGGTTCGTACTCGCTGCGCCCGCCGGGCAGGTTCTGGCCGGCGTTGTTCACCAACACGTCGAGCCGATCGAGGCTCGCCGCGACCGCGTTGATGTCGGCCGTCTCGATCATGCGGCACTGCCGGTAGGCGAAGCCGCTCAGATCCGTGTCGTACTCGCCCGCGGTCGCCTTCGTGCCCGTGATGGTCACCCGCGCGCCCGCCGCCGCGAAGGCGCGCGCGATGCCTTCGCCGATGCCCGACGATCCGCCAGTGACGAGCACGTGGGCGTCGGCGAAGTCGAAGGTCGCGCCGTTCACTGCCACACCTTCTCCCACCGCTTCGTCTCGGCCGAGCGGTACATGGCAAGCGCGATCCGCAGCTCGCCGAGCGCGTACTCGGCGGGCGCGGCCGGGGGCGCGCCCTGCGCGATGGTGCGGGCGAAGTCGTGCAGCTCGCCTTCGTACGACGCGAGGTAGCCGCCACGTTCGCCCACCTTCGTGCCCTTCCATTCCGAACCGTCGAAGAGCTTGACCCAGCCGGAGCCCTCGATGGTGAGCTCGCCGCGCGTGCCGGTCACCGTGAAGAGCGGCTGGTTGGCGATGGCGCCGATGGCGAGCATGGCGTCGAATGCGGCCACCACACCCGACTCGAACCGGATCAACGCCCGACACAGCGATTCGCCTTCCATCTCGGCGTGCGGTCGACCCAGCGCGGCGATCACCTCGTCGGCCTCGCCGAGCCAGATGCGCAACGGGCGCAGCCAGTGTGAGCCCGTGTCGACGACGACGCCACCGCCCGCGGTGGCAAGATCGAAGCGCCACGGGCGCTCGCCGCCGTAGAAGTCGCCGAGTGCGGGGAAGAACGTCGCGGCCCGAGCTGTGATCACGTCGCCGATCGCGCCCTGCTCGATGAGCGCCCGAACGGTGAGCACCTCGGGCCAGTACTGCGCGTTCTCGGCGACCATGAACACGGTGCCGGCGGCGCGCGCTACGGCGAGCATTCGGTCGCACGCATCGAGCGTGGGCGCGAGCGGCTTCTCGAGCAGCACATGCAGGCCCGCGTCGAGGGCTTCGATGGCGACCGACTCATGGAGATGGTGCGGAACCGCGACGATCGCGGCGTCGAGCTCCGTGGCGGCGATCGCGGCCGCGAGCGACGAGCACGCCACCGCTCCGGCGCGATCGGCGATCTGGCGCGCGTGCGCATCGACCGGGTCGACGGCGGCAACGATCTCGATCGGGACACTGGCGCGATCGATCGCGTCGAGGTGCCAGTGCGCGATCGCGCCGCATCCGACCATGGCGGTGCGAACGGCCCCGTTGCTCATGTGTCCTCCGCCCGAACAGGGAACCGCTCGAAGTAGTAGCCGAACCGGTCGCGTACCGTCGCCGGGTCGAGACCGAAGTCGCCGCGTAGGTCGTAGGCGATCTGCCCGTACTTTCCACGCCGATTCGCGGCCATGAACGCGTCGAGGTCGCCACGTGCGGCGCGCGTCATCGCCAACCCGTTGCGGTCGTAGATCCGCTCGACCATGGCCACATCGTCGGCCATGAACTCGTGAAAGAGCACGTCGATCGTGCGTGCCTCGGGCAGGAGGTCGCGATCGCGCACGCAGGCCCGCAGCAACCGGTCGACTCGATCGACCCAGTAGTCGGCCAGCTCTTCCGGATCGATCGCCTGCCGGCGCATCCGGTCGCCGTACGCGAGCATCGTCATCGCCGATTGCACCACCGACACGGGGTCGCGGTGCGTGATCGCGAACGTCGCGTCGGGGAACGTGGCGAGCAACGCCGGGATCTGCTCGAGGTGCTGCGGCGACTTGAGCACCCAACGGTTCGGCCCCCGAAGGAACGTGACGGTCTGCAACACCTTGCGCAGGTACGCGTAGTGCTCGTGCTGGTCGAGCGCGAGGTAGAAGTCGCGCCAGCGCGGCACGCGCGCCAGCCATTCGAGCGTGTAGGAGGCGAAGTCGAGGTCTTGCAGCTCGATCTCCTCCTCGATGGCGGTGGGATGTTGGTGGTGCATGGCGCGCAGCAGCGGCACCATCTGGATCTGCGCCTCGTAGTCGCGTGCGCACCGCGTGAAGCGCGGATCGACGCCGTTGCGATCGGGCCCGTCGGCGCGACGCGGGCACGGCTCGATGCTCTCCCAGAACGGCAGGGAGCGCAGCCGGCCGTCGGCCGCGATCAGGTTCACGAGATGGGTTGTGCCCGATCGCGGGAGGCCGATCACGATCATCGGCGCCGGTAGCTCGATCTCGGCGATCTCGGGATAGCGGCGCCCGAGATCTTCGACGAGCAGGCGCGATGTGAGCAGTCGGACGATGCGCTGGTGGATGGCGAAGCGGCCCAACGGTCCGAGGCCGGTATCGGCTTCGACCGCGTCGATGGTGGCGTCGAGCCGAACGCGGAACCCGGGACTGCCGAAGTTGTCGTGACCCGCCCGCTCGCACGCGGCCGCCAACATCGCGTCGGCGTCGAAGTCGATGGTGAGTGACGACACATAGTCGAGCGCCGCGCGTTGGCCGGCGTCGAGCACGGGATCACGCAGATCGGGGATCCGGATCGTCTCGGTCACGGCGCGTCCGCAGCAGCAGCATCGGCGCTCGCCTCGCCGGCGTCGAGGCGCGTCAGGCGGTTTGCCGCGCCGCGCGCTTCGCCGGCCAGCCACTTCGTGAGCCAGAAGTTCGCCTCGCCGTGTTCGTCGAGCAACCGCTCGTGGGCGCGGCGGTACGCATCGAGCGATGCACGGTGGGTGGCGTCGGCGGCGAGCGCCAGCTCGCAGAGCCGCACCGCTGCGAGTGCATCAGTGGCGATCAGCACATCAGCTCGGGCGGCCACGGCGTCGGCACCGCCGGCGAGCTCGACGATCTCGCGGGCGCCGTACCCGGGTCCTACTCCGTAGAGGTCGAGCGTGGATTGCTGATGGAACCAACCGGCGTACGTCTCCCAGATCGCGCGCACGCTCCAGTCGACCCGCCCGTACGCCTGGCCGAGATCGAGCGCCGCGGGGAGCTCGATCTCACCCATCGCGGTCCACACGTCGAGACCGTCGTTCATTGCCCGGACGGTGGCATCGTGCACGTAGTGGACCGCGTCGCGGATCCGCTCGCACTCACTGCGCACGCGCTCGGCGCCCACGACCGGACCATGGTGGCCGAGCAGCAACATCCGAGGTTCGAGGTCGATGACGCGCTGCACCGATTCCACGAACGCCGGCGCGCTCCGCATCCGGTCGCCCCGCATCGTGACCAGGTTGGGGAAGTGACCGAACAGCGCGGAGAACATGTTGCCGACCAACGCGATCCGGTCGTCGGGCAGCCACACGACCAGAGAGTCGATCGTCTCGCCGCCCGGCACGCTGATCAGCTCGATCGGACGGCCCCCGCATTCGAACGAGTACCGATCGTCGAACACGATGTCGGCGTGCGCAGGCTTGGCCAGCGGAGGGATAGCGGCCTCGTCGCCGCGCACGTACCCCGGTTGACCCATGACGTCGGAGAAGAACGGCAGCGACCGGCGGATGCGCAGTCCGTGGATGCGCTCGTCATCAGCTTGGCAGTGCTCGATGTTGGCCTGCGCGATCAGCTGCGTGCCCGGCTCGCGGAAGGTGTCGACGCCACCGATGTGATCGGTGTGGCTCTGCGTGAGCACGATGAACCTCGTCGCCGCGGTGCTCACCGCGTCGTAGTTCCGCTTGTGGGTGCGCGCTTCGAACCACATACCGGTGTTCACCACGATGCGACCATCGCGGGTCGCGACGAGATAGCTCGACGACATGCCCGGCGAACACCAGATGCCGGCACCCACGTCGACCGCGGCGGCGGCCGACGCCGGGCCCACCGCGAAGAAGTCGGGCTGGTTGCGCACGTAGTCGCTGGGCACGGCCCGATGCTGCTCGTTCGGCGCAGACCGCGCCAGTCCCGTCGCGTCGCGGGTGCGCCGTAGCATCGCCGCCTCATGCGGATCCTGCTGGTCGCCGATCTCCACTACACCTTGCGCCAGCTCGATTGGGTCGTCGCTGCGGCCGCCGACTACGACCTCGTGGTGCTGGCCGGCGACCACCTCTACATCGCTTCGATCGTGGAGCCCGACGCGCAGATCACCGTGATGCTCGAGTACTTCTCGCGCATCGCGGCCAAGACTGCCGTGATCGCCAGCTCGGGCAATCACGACCTCAACGCCCGCGACGAGTACCAAGAGCGATACGCCCGCTGGCTCGGCCGAGCAGGTGATTCAGGCATCGTCGTCGACGGCTCGCACTTTGCGAACGACGAGGTGTTCGTGACGGTGTGCCCGTGGTGGGATGGTCCACATGCCCGCGATGCCGTCGATCGCCAGCTGCGCGACGACGCGGCCGCAGTCGGTGAGCGCCAGTGGATCTGGGTGTACCACGGACCGCCCGCCGATTCGCCGACGAGCTGGACGGGTCGGCGTCACTACGGCGACGACGATCTGGTGGCGTGGATCGGCGCACACCATCCCGACATCGTGCTCTGCGGCCACGTGCACGAATCGCCGTTCGTGACCGATGGCGCGTGGATCGACCGGATCGGCTCCACCTTGGTGATGAACGCCGGACGCCAGATCGGTTCCGTGCCCGCTCACATCGAGCTCGACATCGACGCCGGTGTGGCGCGCTGGTCGTCGATCGCGGGCAACGAAGAGCGCGCGTTCTCGGCGGTGTAGTCGCCCGCGGTGAACCCCGATCGCAGTGCTCGCGTCTAGTACTCGGGTTCGGGGTCGCGGTCGGAGCCGAGCTCGCTGCGGTCGGCGCTCCCCCGCATCAGGCTGCCGAGCACCACATCGACCATGCCGAGCCCGCCTTCGTGGTCGGAGTACTGCTGCTTGATGTCGGCAAGGTACGTGGTCATGACCTGCACGCGAGTCGCGAGCAGACGCGCCAGCGCGAGCGGGAGTCGAGCTTCCGTCTCGAGCATCGACTGCGCGTCGTCGATCACCGCGAGCACCGATCGATCGATCGCAACGACGTCGGCGGTCGCCGGAACGCCGAGCAGCAACGACATCTCGCCGAAACACGCGCCGGGAGCGGTGATCGTCGCGATCACGACTCCACCTTTCTCGATGCGCAACGCACCATCGAGCAACACGAACAGCGACGGCACCGGCCGGCCGTCGGCGAGGAGCACCTCGCCAGCCTCGACCACGCGGCTCGGCCACCCCCGTGCCAGCTCGACGAGCTCCTCCATCGGCTGAGTCTCCCACGAAGGCCGCCCCGCACTCCGGCCGAAGGTCGAACGCGGTCAGCCGAGCACGTTGCCCGCGGTCGCGGCGGGAACTCGCCGTCGCGAGTAGTGACCGAGATCGATCAGCGCACCCGTGGTCGGACCGGTCACCCGCACCGAGGTCGTGTCGTGGTCGATACCGCTCTCTGACGCCTCGATGATGGCCGCGAGATACGAGCCGACCATCGGCGCGTTCTTGAACTGGTTCCCGCTCGTCCCGCAGGCCACGTAGTAGCCGGGCAACCCCGTGCGGTCGTACACCGGCACCCAGTCGTCGCTCACGTCGTACATCGCGGCAACGCCGCGCGGCCGTACGGGCACCTCGAGCTGCGGGATGCGACAAGCGAGGCGAAGGACCTGCGCCTCCCATGTCGCCGCGGTCACGTGATCGTCGAACTCGTGCGGATCGTCGACCCAGTGCAGCGGGTCACACTCCGGCTCGATTCCACCGACGATGAGCGTGCCCCCGGGATGCGGGCGGAAGTACGTGCCGAGATCGGAGTCGTTCACGACGGCGCCGCCACTGCGAAAGCCGAATCCGGCCGGCGCCCCCACCACGTGCACCTCTTGGCGCAGAGGACGTGTGGTGATGCGCAGCCCGAGGCCGGGGCCGGCCATGCGGTTCACCTCGGCCGAGAACGGACCCGCCGCGTTGACGACGGCCGCCGTATCGATCTGCTCACCCGAAGCGAGCGTCACTCCGAGCACGCGCGAATGTGAGCGCCGGATCGCCACGACCTGGGTGTGGAAGCGGCACGTGGCGCCGCGCGCCAGCGCGGCGACCATCAGGTTGTGCGCGGCCAACATCGGGTCGTCGACGAATCCCGCGTCGGGCGTGTAGTAGGCGCCGAGGCTCGCGCCACCAGTCACGCCGAACTGTGCATCGTCGACGGGCTTCGGTGGCCAGTACGACGACCCGTCGAGCGGCGGGAACCGGTCGACCAGATCGTCGGCATCGAGCGTTTCGTACCGCACACCGACCTGGTCGAACAGCGCCAGCACCGTGTCGCGGTTCCCGTCGGGCGCATCGATGACCACGCACCCGATCCGGTGCAGCTGTGCGAGCCCCGCCGGATCGTCGGCTCCCAGGAACTCACTCCACGCCGACCAGCGTGCCGCGGCTTCCCATGCCGTGACCACGCCTTCGAACGTGGAGTAATGGAAGCGGACGATCGCCGACGATGCGCTCGTCGAGCCGGCACCTGCGCCGGCTCCCGCGTCGATCATGAGCACTCGACGCCCCGTGCCGGCGAGCTCGTGTGCGATCGAGCAACCGATCACTCCCGCACCGATGACGATCACATCAGGGTGCGAACGAGCCATGATCCCACGTTAGGAGCGGGCGCGCCCGTGGCTGTGACGACACAACCCGGACGCGCCCGCACTCCCTGCCGACGCCTCAGCTCTCGACGTCGGGATCGAGCTCGTCGGCGCGCGCCCGTAGATCGCGCGCGGTTGCCTGATGGACCGCCGCCGCGCGCCGCTGCTGCTCGGCGGCCACGCTCTCGCGCTTCGCGCGGGCCGCTCGCTCCTCGGCCTCGGCCGCACGACGGTCCGCCTCGAGCTCACTCTCACGTGCGCGCTCGCGCGTCGCGCCGGCCTCCGCGCGATTGCGGAGTTGCAACGCATCGGAGCGCCGCTTCGCAATGAGCACGAGCGCGACAACCACGACGATGACGATGGCGATGATCACAAAGGCTGCTTTCATGATTCACGTCATTCCCGATGCACGTCGTCACCACACCGACATCGCGCGAGCGCGCCGGTCGTCGTTGTGCGCTCGGCTGGACGGATGGTTGCCGCTTGTGCCCAGCGGGTAACGGCTGAACATGGCAACCACCGCGAAGACAACGCAGCGACGGACCAAGACGGCGACCAAGCGCGTCGCCAAGAAGGCCACCGCGACGAAGCGCGCGACTACGAAGCGCGTCGCCAAGAAGGCCACCGCGACGAAGCGCGGGACCAAGCGCGTCGCCAAGAAGGTGGCGCGATCCACGCGCAAGCCCGCCACGAAGGCGACCACGTCCGCGCCCCGCGGTGCGCGCCAAGATGCCATCGCGGTGCTGAAGCAGGATCACCGACATGTCGAGCAACTGTTCAAGCAGTTCGAGCGCGCCGGTGATGGTGCGCACCGCGCCAAGCGTCAGCTGGTCGACGGCATGATCGAAGCTCTGTCGCGCCACACCGGCATCGAAGAGCTCGTGTTCTATCCGGCCGTGCGCAGCGAGGTCACCAAGGCCGAGGCGAAGGTGCTCGAATCGCTCGAGGAGCATCACGTCGTGAAGTGGCTCCTGCACGAGCTCGAAGATCTCGATGCCCGCGCCGAGCGGTTCGAAGCGAAGGTGACGGTTCTCATCGAGAACGTACGGCACCACGTGCGCGAAGAGGAGACCACGCTCTTCCCGACCGTGCGCAAGCGGATCACGCAGTCGCGCCTGTTCGAGCTCGGTGACGAGCTGCGCGCCGCCAAGCCGCGTGTCCCGAGCCGCCCCCACCCCGGAGCGCCCGACGACTGGCCGGCGAACGCCATCGTGGGCGGCGCCGTCGCAGTGATCGACAAAGCTCGCAACGTGGGCAAGCGCGCGGTTGACCGCGTGCGCAGCGAAGTCGCGTAGACCCGACGCGGCGTTGACCGCCGCCAGACATCGTGTTGACCGAACCGTCGATACCCGTGCCGCGGTGCTGCAGGACGACGAACCTTCCGTGGTGGTGCGGCTCTGGCTGGCCGTTGTGATGGTGAGCGTGTTCGGCACGATGGCGACCGACGCGTTGCACGTGGAGCTCGGCATTCCGTACGCGGCGTCGACGACGTTCTACGCGGCCGCGCTCGCGGCGATCTTCACGGTCTGGTCCCGGACGGAGAACACGCTCTCGATCCACAGCATCACCACTCGACGGCGCGAGCTGTTCTATTGGGCCACGGTGCTGACGACGTTCGCGCTGGGCACCGCGGTGGGCGACCTCACGGCCGTGACGATGCACCTCGGCTGCTTCTCGTCGGGTGTGCTCTTCGGTGTGTTGATCGCGATCCCCGCCCTCGCACACTGGCGCTTCCGGCTACCCGCGATCCCCGCCTTCTGGTTCGCGTACGTGCTCACCCGTCCGCTCGGCGCATCGTTCGCCGACTGGGCTGGTGTGTCACACGCCCGCAACGGCCTCGGTGTGGGCACACTCGAGGTCAGCCTCGTGCTGCTCGTGGCGATCACGGGGCTCGCCGCGTACCTGGCCAACACCCAGACCGCCGCGGGCGGCGAGAGCTGAGGACCGGTACACCCGTCACAACGTGACCCGTGTGCGATTCGAGTCGGCCAGCGCCACGCTCGACCCAGCCGTCGGACTGTTGCGAGTGCCTGCTCTGCCCGCTGCGCACCGCGCGCTAGGTGTTCTGTCCGGTGACGTTGTTGGCGCGGCTGGCGGGTGGGCCATCGATCGCGGTGTGGTGGCGGTGATGGTTGTAGCGGTGGAGCCAGCGGTCAAGTGCGCGGGTGCGTGAGCGGTCGGATCGCCAGACTCGGGAGTAGGCCCATTCGTCGAGCAGGGTGCGGTTGAAGCGTTCGACCTTGCCGTTCGTGGCCGGGTGATAGGGGCGCGTGTAGCGGTGCTCGATCGTGCCGAGCGCCTGGTTGAACACGGTCGAGCGGTAGTTCGGGCCGTTGTCGGTCAGCACGGCGTTGATGGTGATCCCGTAGCCCGCGAAGAACTGCTCGGCACGGGCGAAGAAGGCTGCGGTGGTGGTCCCCTGTTCGTCGCTGTGGATCTCGCTGTACGCGAGGCGGCTGTACGCGTCGATGGCGGGCGGTCCATCCACGCGAGGCGACTGCAGCCGTGGCGGACCAACACGGCATGCACGGTCGATGCGGGAACGTCCACGATCCCGGCGAGACGAGCCGGACCGAGCTTGCGGGACTGGCGTAACGCCACGATCCCGGCGCTCCACCCGGGCCGGCGTCTTGGTCGGCGAGTGATGCGGTCGACTCGAGCCGTCCTCCAGACCGGGGAGGCCGTGGTCGCAGTAGCGATGCCACCACTTCGACGCGGTCTGGCGAGAGACCTGCATCGATTCCGCGGTCTGCGCGATCGTCCAGCCGTCTTCGATGCGAAGGCACAGCCGAAGCCGTCCCTCCACCGTCAATGGAGCGTTACGGTGCACCCCGAGCCTCCGATGTTCGAGCGTGTTGCCTGCTAGCTCCACACTCGCATCGGGGGCTCGCTACGTCACGGACCCGTCAACAACGTCCCTGGCTACAACAGCTAGGGCGTGACTGTCACCGCGACCGTCGCACCGCCGATCGACAACGTGTACGTGCCGGGCGCGATCGGCGGACTCGTGCTCACTCCGTCGGTCGTCGCGTTCCAGACCC
>JADGOO010000119.1 GCA_017882905.1 Acidimicrobiia bacterium
CACATCCCGAAGGCCACGCTGCACTCGCGAGCCGACGAGCTGCTCGAGCGGTTCTCGCTCAGCGACGCGGCCAACCGGCCCGTCAAGACGTACTCGGGTGGCATGCGGCGCCGTCTCGACCTCGCCGCCGCGCTCGTGCACCGCCCGCCGGTGCTGTTCCTCGACGAGCCGACCACGGGCCTCGACCCGCGCAGTCGCCTCGACCTGTGGACGGTGATCGAGGACCTCGTCGCCGAGGGCACCACCGTGCTGCTCACCACGCAGTACCTCGAGGAGGCCGACCGGCTCGCCGACGAGATCGCGGTGATCGACCACGGCATCGTGATCGCGCAAGGCACTGCCGCGCAGCTCAAGGCTGGCTTCGGGTCCACGATCGTCGAGCTCTCCTTCGCGGCCGGCGACGCTGCGGGCCGCGCGCGCGAAGCGGTCGCGCGACTCGGAGTTGCCGAGGTGCTGCCCGACGCGCGCACCGTGTCGTTGAAGCTCAACGAAGGTCCGCGCGCGGTGATGGACGTGGTGCGCGCGCTCGACGCGGCCGGATGCCTCGATCCCGAGCGCATCGCCGTACGTGAGCCCACGCTCGACGACGTGTTCCTCAGCCTCACCGGGCGACCGCCCGAGGAAGTTACCGAGCTCGACGCGGCGCCGGCCCGTGGCCGCGCCCATGCCACACGAGGTGCCGCATGACCGTCCCGACCCTCACCAGTCCGCTGCCGGCGTCCCTCGCCCGCAGCGCCGTGCACGAGCCCCACGCGTTGGAGCGCCTGCGCGAGTCGATCTCCGACACGCTCACGATCACGTGGCGCAACATCGTCGCCATGCGGCGGGTGCCACAGGTGCTCGTGTTCAGCACCGTGCAGCCGGTGATCTTCGTGTTGATGTTCCGCTACGTGTTCGGCGGCGCGATCCGCCCCACGGGGATCTACGCAAAGCTCCCGTACGTCGACTTCCTGATGCCCGGCATCTTCGCCCAGACGATCGCGTTCGGGTCGATCCAAACGGGCGTCGGGCTCGCCGAAGATCTCGGCAAGGGTCTGATCGAACGGTTCCGGTCGTTGCCGATGGCGCGCTCGGCGGTGCTCGCCGGTCGCACGCTTGCGGATCTGGCGCGTAACGTCTTCGTGATCGGGCTCATGGTGGCAGTCGGCTTCGCGGTGGGCTTCCGTGTGCACACGAACCTCGCGCTCGCCGTGCTCGGCATCCTGATCCTGTTGGCGTTCGCGTTCGCGCTGTCGTGGATCTTCGCGACGATCGGCCTCGCCATGGGCAATGCCGAAGCCGCGCAGGCCGCCGCGTTCCCGATCATGGCGCCGCTCGTGTTCGCGTCGTCGGCGTTCGTACCGCTCAGCTCGCAACCCGGCTGGCTCCAGGTGTTCAGCGCCCGTCAGCCGGTCACGATCACGGTCGACGCGGTTCGTGGCCTCATGCTCGGCGGCCCCACGCTCACGCCGGTCCTGCAGTCGCTCGCGTGGTCGGCCGCCATCATCGCCGTCTTCGCGCCGCTGGCAGTCAGCCGCTACCGCCGGGCGGCGTAGCCGGCCGAACTCCCCGCGCGGCCGGCGCACCGCGGACCTACATTTTGGGCCGTGGAGCTCCGAGATGTCATCGCCACGGAAGCGGACCTGCGCGCGCTGTACCGCGAGCCTTCGGCCACGGCCGCGGGCAAGGTGCGCGACCGGATCGACGACGCGTCGGCCCGCTTCGTGGCCGCGTCGTCGTTCGTGCTGTTCGCGACGAGCGACGCGAACGGCCGCTGCGACGTGTCGCCACGCGGGGGACCGCCGGGGTTCGTGGCGATGCTCGACGACCGTCACGTCGTCCTGCCTGATCTCAACGGCAACAACCGCCTCGACTCGCTCATGAACGTGGTCGCCAACCCGCGGTGCGGTCTGCTGTTCGTGGTGCCGGGCCGCGACGAGACCGTGCGCATCAACGGTGGCGTGACGCTCACGCGCGATCCGCGGGTGCTCGATGCGTTCACCAAGGAGCTGCGACCGCCGAAGCTCGCGATCGTGGTCGATGTCGACGAGCTGTTCGTGCACTGCGCGAAGAGCTTCCGGCGCGCGCACCTGTGGGACCCCGACGCGTGGCCCGCCGAGGGCACGGTGCCCGACCTCGCGGAGATCTACGGCTGTCAGCTCGGCATCGACGTGGCAGTCAAGCGCGCCGAGCTGGCCGAGATCTACGAGACGAGCCTCGCCCTCGACTGAAGCGTCAACGGATGTTGGTGCGCGCGGTGGGGAGAGCGTCGAGGCGATCCGGGTCGATCGGGTCGCCGGTCTCCTCGTCGATGCCGTAGGTGCCGGCATCCACCCGTTCGAGTGCGGCGTCGATCTCGCCGATCTCGGCGACGAGCCCATCACGGATCGCCGTCTGCTTCTCGCGCTCGAACGTCTCGGTGCCCTCGTCGGTGGGGCGTTGGTCGTAGCTCGTGGGTTCGTCGGCTTCCTGCACCTGGTCGGTGCCGAGCTCGGCATCGATGCTCGCGACCAATCCCGTGAGACGGTCGCGCTCGGCGAGCAGCTGTTGACGTGCGCGGTCAGCATCCATCGCGAAGCGGGATACCCGTGCGATCGGTTCGTCAACCAGCCGCCGAGACCGCCGGGTACGGTGGCGCCCGTGCCGGAGTCCCTGCTGTTCATCACGCAGGTGGCGCCCTACGTGGATGGGCCCGCCGGTGTGCACGGAGTGCTCGATCAAGCCACCCGCGCGATGAGCGAGATCGCCGATCTGCACGGCCTGCGCGCTCGCGCCGCCGACGACGTGCGCGTGCTCGGCGACGACGAGATCGACCGCGCGCGTGCGCTCGCGCTGTTCACCATCGGCGAGACGCCGTGGAGCATGACGCAGCGAGCCGAGATCATGTCGCGCACCCGCAAGGGCAAGCTCGCAGTGCTCGCCATCCACTCCGCCACCGACAGCTGTTACCAATGGCCGTTCTACGGCTCGCTCGTCGGCGCTCGCTTCAACGGTCATCCGTGGACCCAGACCGTCGACATCGAGGTGCGCGAGACGAAGCACCCCGCGTGCGCACACCTGGGCGACACGTGGCAATGGCACGACGAGGTGTACCAGTTCCGCGATCTGCGCGACGACGCGCGCGTCCTGCTGCGGGCGCCCGACGCCGCGCTCGACCTCTCGGCTCGGGGCGCGAACCGGCCGCCGTACGGGTTCCCGTTGTCGTGGTGCTTCACCGAAGGTGAGGGCCGCGTGTTCTCCACGAGCCTCGGGCACTTCCCCGCGGCGTGGGAATCGCCTACATACCTGCAGCACGTCTCGGGCGGTCTCGCCTGGGCGCTCGGCGACGGCGACTGAACGCCGGTATGGCGGGTCGTCGGCGCAATCTGTCGCCTTGGGCGTACTGGCGACTGCACCTCGACGCGATCGCCGCGGCCGACCCGCTGCCCGACGACGATGCCGCGATCGGCGCGTGGCGGGGTCGTGTGCGCGAACGGTTGCACGCCCTCCTCGGCGTCGATCCGGTTCCGGTGGCGCTCGACCTGGAAGTGACCGAACGCGTCGAGTGCGACGGCTACACGCGCGAGCGGATCCTCTTCGACGTCGAGGGCGCGATGACGGTGCCCGCCTACCTGCTCGTGCCGAACGGCCGCGTGGAACCCGGACCAGCGATGCTCGCCGTGCACGGTCACGGCGCGGGAAAGTCGGCGATCTGCTCTCGCGAGGTCGACGGCGACGAGGCCTACGCGCACTGGCTCGCCCAGCGCGGCTATGTGGTGCTGGCCCCCGACCTGCGCTGCTTCGGCGAGCGCAGCGATCCGAAGTGGGACGGCGAAGGCAAGTACGAGTGCGACTGGAACCTCGTGGCCGCGACGATGGCCGGCCGCACACCCCTCGCGCAGAACATCTGGGACATGCGCCGCGCGCTCGACGTGCTGAGCACGCATCCGCTCGTCGATCCCGGGCGCATCGGGATGTGCGGCCTGTCGTACGGCGGCACCATCACGCTGTTCGTCGCGGCGCTCGACGACCGCGTGCGCGCCGCCGTCGTGAGCTGCTACTTGTCGTCGTGGCAGTCGGCGCACACGATCCCCTACAACATGTGCGGCTCACAGATCATGACCGGCATGCTCGGCCAGCTCGAGCACGTGGATGTGGCGGCGCTGATCGCACCGCGTGCGCTGCTCGCCGAGTCGGGCATCGGCGACTACATCTTCCCGGTCGGCGCGGCTCGAACCACTGTCGATCAGCTGCGCCGCGTGTACCGAGTGGTCGGCGCGCCCGGCGATGCGGTGGCGCACGACGTGTTCGAGGGCGGCCACCAGTGGCACGGCACCGAGGCGTATCCCTTCCTCGAACGCCATCTCTGACGGCTCGGGTCGGCTCACCGGCGCGCCGGGCCGATCGATGCATCCCGGCGTCCGGCGCCCGAACGTTGCTCAAGGCGCCGTGATGGCGCGCCGATGCGACCTTGATGGAGCGTCACCAGCCGGCATTGGACCGCCTCGGCGTGATCCCGCCGGTGAAGCCGGCGCGGCCCGCGTGGCGAGCGACCTGGGTTGCGGCTGTCATCACGGTGCTGACAGCCGCGATCGCGCTGTCGACGATGGTCGCGCGGTGGTCGACGCTGCTGCTCCTGTGCGCGGTCGCCGCCGTGATGGCGCCGATCGAGCTGATCTGGCCGCTCCACACCCGGCCGCGGTGGCGACGCGACGCGCCGACCGACGTGGTGCACTTCATGGTGAACGGGTTGCTCAAGAACGTGACCATCGCGGTCGCGCTCGCGGTGGTCGGCACCCGTGCCCGAGACCTCGTTCCCCACTCGTTCATCCACGCGGTGGCTGGCCAGGCGCTGTGGCTGCAGGGTGTGGAAGCGCTCGTGATCTCGGAGCTCATCGGGTATTGGGCACACCGGCTGTCGCACACGTGGTCGTGGTGGTGGAAGCTCCACAAGGTGCATCACTCCGTGGGCGATCTCGACTGGCTCGCCGCGGCGCGTGTGCACCCGCTCGATCAGGCCTTGCAGCGCTGGAGCTTCGTGATCCCCCTCTACATCGGCGGTTTCGCCTCGTCGACGCTCGGCATTGCGCTGGCCGTGTTCACCTTGCAGGGGTTCTTCGTGCACGCCAACGTCCGCTGGCGGTTCGGATCGCTGCGCTACCTCGTCGTGACGCCCGAGTTCCATCACTGGCATCACTCGCGCGACCCGCGTGCCCGCAACACGAACTACGCCGGCAAGTTCCCCGTGCTCGACCGCGTGTTCGGCTCGTACTACATGCCGGAGGGCGGCGAATGGCCCACCGACTACGGCGTCACCGAGCCGGTGCCCACCGGATGGTTCCATCAGGTGATCTGGCCGTTCGCGTCGGCGAAGCGCTGACGCTCGCCTGACCTCAAGCGCCGTCGTACCGCACGATGCTGAACGGCAGTCCGCTGTCGATCACGGCGGCTCGCAACGGCGCGCTTCTGCGTCGGGCCACGGCGAGAAGGGCGCGGGGTCGAAGCGATAGTCGAACAACGTGCAGTGCTGCATCGTGTCGATCCACGCGAGTGGTGCCGCCTGCACTCGGGACGCTTCGGTCGCGAACTCGTCGCGCAGTTGGGCTCGCTGTTCGTCGTCGTTCGCCCACACGGCGACGCGCGGGCAGTGGCGAGGAAACCAGTAGAGCGGCGCGCGGCGCGGATCGATCGCCCAGACGGCCGCGGCCGCGCCCGGGTTGGTGCGCGGCACGTGCGGCACGAAGCTCGTGATCGAGGGATCTTCGCCGAAGTGGTGCAGCACTTCGGGAACCTCGGGGGCAACCGTCCAACCCATCGCCGGATAGTTTCGCCCGTCGTGAGCCTCATCGATCAACGACTCGTCGAGCTCGGCATCGTGCTCCCCGGCCCGTACCCGCCCCACGATCCGCTCGACGCGGTGGTGGTGCACGGCGGGCGGGCACGCACGAGCGGTCAGCTCCCGCGCGACCACGACGGGCGCGTCGTTCAGGGCGTGTCGGGCCTCGCCGTTTCGGCGGGGGGCATCAGCGTGGATGACGGCGCGGCGGCGGCCCGTTGGTGCGCCCTGAACGCGCTCTCGGTGCTGCGCGCCGAGCTCGGCGATCTCGACCGGATCGAGCGGGTGCTCACGCTCCTCGGCTTCGTGGCGAGCGCACCGGGCTTCGACTCGCAGGCCGCGGTGGTCGACGGCGCGTCGCGCGTGCTGCACGACGTGTTCGGCACGGCCGGACGCCACTCGCGGTCGGCGATCGGCGTGGCGGCCCTGCCGCGCGGCGGTGCCGTGGAGATCGAGGTCGAGGTGGCACTGCGCTGAGCCTGAAGGCGGGTCAGAAGCCGGGGAGCCCGGGCTGGAAGTGGCCCGCGAGGTAGCCGGCGTCGACCAGGAAGTCGCTGCCGGTGCAGCCGATCGAGTCGTCGGAGAGCAAGAACCGGGTCATGCGGGCGGCGTCGGCCGCGTTGGCCGCGGCGGGCATCACGTCGGGTGGCCGGTGGCGCATGTAGCGCGTCACGTCGATGCGGTCGAAGAACGGTTGCGACATCTCGGGGTTGCCCATCGCCGGGCAGACCGCGTTCACACGGATGTTGTCGCGTCCCAGCTCGAGTGCGGCGGAGCGGGTGAGGCCGCGAACGGCGAACTTCGACGCCGAGTAGGCCGCCACGCTGTTCATGCCGGCCACGCCGTCGATCGACGCGATGTTGACGATGGCACCGCCGCCGGCCCGGCGCAGGGCGGGGGCGACGGTGCGGATGCCGAGGAACGGGCCGATCACGTTGACGCTCAGGATCCGAGCCACGTCGCCGACCGACGTCTCCTCGATCGGGGCCATGTGCAGCACGCCGGCGTTGTTCACGAGCCCGTCGAGGCCGCCGAGGTGCTCGCCGGCGGCGGCCACGGCGGCGGTCCACTGATCTTCGTTGGTCACGTCGAGGTGGCGGAAGAGCGACGGACCGGGCAGGGCGTCGGCCACGGCCCGCCCCGGGTCGTCGAGCACGTCGGTGACGATCACGGCGGCACCGGCATCCGAGAGGCAGCGGGCGATCTCGGCACCGAGACCGCGGGCCGCGCCGGTGACCAGCACACGGCGACCGTCGAGCCGACTCATGGCGGGGACCTTAGGTGCGGATCCGGGCGCAAATACGGAACTCTCCCGATGTGCCGAGGCACCCCTTACGACGATGCTGAAGGGGTCACGCCAGGTCAGTAGATCGACGAGAGGAGGCCGCCGTGATGCATCCGATCCAGCTCGACATCGCTGTTGCACAGCATCTCGCCCGGCGTCGTGCGGAGGCAGCCCACGCCCGGGCCGTCCGCCGTGCCCGTCGGCGCACGGGGCGCTGAGCGCGTCGGCGCACGGGGCGCTGAGCGCGTCGGCGCACGGGGCGCCGGTATCCGGACCTCCCCCGACCGGCACGGATGCGAAGATGGCATCCGTGCCTGGTCGCGTCTCGAGCCCGGTGTTCGTCGGTCGCCGCGCCGAGCTGGCTCGCCTCGACGCGGCTTTCGAGGCGGCGTCGGAGGACGCGGCGAGCGCGGTGGCGGTCGTCGGTGGCGACGCCGGTGTGGGCAAGAGCCGCTTCGTGGCCGAGCTCGCCCGCCGAGCCGAGGCTCGTGGCGGTCTGGCCCTGGTGGGTGCCTGCCTCGAGCTCGTCGACCGCTCGTTGCCGTACGCCCCGGTGATCGAGGTGCTCCGGGAGCTGCTGAAGCGCGTGGATCCCGTGGTGCTCGACGAGGTGCTCGGCTCGGCCCGCAACGAGCTCGGCGCGCTGGTGCCCGAGCTCGACGGCGAGCGGACGGTCGCGGTCGGCGACGACGTCGCCCAGGGCCGCCTCTTCGAGCACCTGCTCGGCGTGCTCGAGCGGCTGGGTGAGCACACGGCGACGCTCGTGGTGCTCGAAGACCTGCACTGGGCCGACCGTTCCACGCTCGACCTGCTCGTGTTCCTGGCCCGCAACCTGCGCGACGCGCGCGTGTTGGTCGTCGGCACGTACCGCAGCGACGAGCTCCACCGGCGGCATCCGTTGCGCAGTGTTCTCGCCGAGCTCGAACGAAGCGGACGCGTGCTCCGAGAGCAGCTCTTGCCGTTCGAACGCCAGGAGCTGCGGGAGCTGATGGCCGCGATCTGCGAAGCGCAGCCGAACGACGATCTCGTCGAGGACGTGCTCGCGCGTTCCGAGGGCAACGCCTTCTTCGCCGAGGAGCTGCTCGCGGTGAGCCGGGACGACGGTGGCGCGGCGTTGCCGCCCACCTTGCGCGATGTGCTGCTGGCTCGTGTCGACACGTTGCCGCCCGCGGCCCGCACGCTGCTGCGCACCCTCGCCGTCATCGGGTCTCGGGCGTCGCACTCGCTGCTGCTGGCGGTGTCGCGTCAACCCGAGGACGAGGTGCTCGAGGCGTTGCGCGCCGCCGCCGACCATCAGGTGCTCGTGGTCGAGGAGCACGGCTACCGCTTCCGTCACGCGCTCTTGAGCGAGGCGATCTACGACGACCTGCTGCCGGGGGAGCGGGTGAGGATCCACTCCGCGACGGCCGCAGCGCTCACGGCCCATCCCGACGTCTTCGATCTCGCCGGCATCGACATCGACGCCGAGCTGGCGTGCCACTGGTTCTCGGCGCACGATCTCCCGAATGCGCTGGTCGCGTCGGTGCGGGCCGCAGAGAGCGCGCGGCGCATGTACGCGTATCCCGAAGCACTCGCGCACTACGAGCGGGCACTCGAGCTCTGGGAGCAGGTTCCCGACGCGAGCCGTCTGGCCGCGGCTTCGCTCGTCGAGGTGTTGCGGGGCGCCGCGCTCGCCGCCGAGCTGTCGGGCCGCCAGGACCTCGCTGCCGCTTTGATGCAGCGGGCGCTCGACGAGATCGACGAAGCGCGCGATCCGGTTGGCGCAGCGATCGTCCATGAGCGCCTCGCTCGTTACCTCTGGCTGATCAACCGTCCGCTCGAGGAGCTGCTCCCGCACAACGAGGCGGCCGTCGCCCTCGTGCCGCCCGAGCCGCCGAGCACGGAGCGCGCGGTGGTGCTGGCGTCGCTCGCACAGCAGCTCATGCTGCACGACCGCAACGAGCCGGCCCTCGAATGGGGTCTTGCCGCGATCGACGCCGCTCGCGCCGCCGGCGCACGTGAGGTGGAAGGTCACGCCCGCAACACGTACGGCACGGCACTCGCCCATCTCGGAGATCTCGACCTCGGTCTCGCCGAGCTCGTCGCGGCGCGCGAGATCGGCCGCGAGACGGCGTCGTGGGTCGACGTGGCGCGGGCTGCCATCAACATCTCGGGAGTGCTCGAGCGCGCGTCGCGCTATGCCGAAGCGCTCGACGCGGCCCGTCACGGCATGGCTGAGATCGAAGCGCACGGTCTCACGCTCGGCTACGGGATCTGGCTGCGTACCCACGTGATCAGCGTGTTGTTCGAGATGGGTCGCTGGTCGGAGGCCGAAGACGAGCTGCGGGTCGTCGACCGCTTCGACCTGGTTGGGATCGAGGCATTCCACCGCGACGACGCGCACTTCACGCTCAGCTTGCACCGCGGCGACCTCGTCGGCGCTCGTCGCGCCGTGGCGGCACTCCACGCGCGCACGGTGCGCTCGGGCATCGAAGGTGTGATCTCGCCGTATCCGGCCGCGATGCTCGCGGTCGCCGATGGAGACCTCGAGTCGGCGTCTCGGATGCTCGACGAATGGGTCGCGTCGGAACCGGAGCAACACGGACGCGAGGCTCCCGACTGGCTCATCATCGGATTGCTCTGCGCGTACGCCGATCGTGCCACCACCGACTCCGGGTTCCGCCCTCGCGTGCACGAGCTGCGCGACCTCCTCCAGAGCACACTTGCCCGCCGTCTCGGAACGGCCGCAGCCAAGCCCGACCTCGCTGCGCTCGCGATGTGGGCCGACGCCGAGGTGACTCGTGCCGATGGGCAGAGCGATCCGGCCCAGTGGGCCCGCGTCGTCGCGCACTGGCGCGAGCACGGCCGGCTCCCGCACCTGGCCTACGCACGGTGGCGTGAGGGCGAAGCCCACCTGCTCGCCGGCGCGTCGCACGCCGCGACGCCGGCCTTGCGGGAGGCGTTCGAGCTTGCCGGCGAGATGGGGGCCGCGCCGATCCGTGACGGTGTGATGGAGCTCGCGCGGCGAAGCCACGTCGACATCGGCCTGACTCGATCGGGTGAGCGTGCGCCGAACCCCCTTGATACGTGCGGCCTCACGCCGCGCGAGGTCGAAGTGCTCGGCCTGGTGGCACAGGGGCGCACGAACCGTCAGATCGGCGAGTCGCTGTTCATCTCGGTGAAGACAGCCAGCGTGCACGTATCGAACATCTTGATGAAGCTCGATGCGCAGAACCGGGGTGAAGCGGCCGCGATCGCCCGTGACCGTGGGCTTCTTGCCGTTGTAGCGTCCGGCATGTGAGCCCGCGCATCACTTTGCTCGGCGGCGGTTCGTACCACTGGACGCCCCGTCTGATCTCCGACTTCGCGAACACGCCGTCATTGCGCGACGCCGAAGTGGTGTTGCACGACCTCGACATGCACAAGGTCGAGGAGATGGTTGCCTATGGCGACAAGGTTCGCTCCATGCGCCAGATCGGGTTGACGGTGCGCGGCGAGGCCGATCGCAAGGCCGCGCTGTCCGGCGCTGACGCGGTGGTCGCCACCTTCTCCGTCGGCGGCTTCGCGAGCATGCAGCACGACCTCGAGATCCCCGCCCGCTACGGCATTCGTCAACCGATCGGTGACAGCGTCGGGCCCGGGGGCGTGATGCGCGCGATGCGCAGCATCCCGGTCGTGCTCGACTTCGCGCGTGACGCCGAGTCGGTCTGTCCCGACGCGCTGTTCATCAACACGAGCAACCCGCTCAGCGCGTTGACGCGTTCGGTCACACGCGAGACGGCGCTGCGCACCATCGGTTTGTGCAACGAAGTCATCGGTTGCACGTTCGTGCTGTCGTTGGTCACCGATGCTTCGATGCACGAGATCGACCCAACGGTTGCGGGCGTGAACCACTTCCCGATGATCACGTCGTTGCGGCTCGGCGAGCACGCCGACGGATTCGCGCACCTACGCGCCGTGCTGAGCGACGAAGCGTTCCTCGAAACGCCCACCTGGATGACGCCTCCCGGCGCGATGCACTGGACGAAGGTGTCGCCCGGAGACCAGTGGACGAAGCGTGATGTCGTTGCCAACGCGCCGGTGAAGTTCGGTCTCTTCGAGCGATTCGGCGTGCTGCCGGGCGCGCACGACCATCACGTGGTCGAGTTCATGCCCGGTTTCGTGCACAGCGACAACGATCACGGTGCGCCGTGGCGAATCCACCATTACGGACTCGGTGGCCACATCGCCGATGCCGAAGGCGACGAGGCCGCCTTTCGCGAGCGCATGGCCGCCGACGACGTGACCGCGTTCCCATCAGGTGAGCTCGTCGCGTTGCTGCTCGACGGTGTGTTCGGCGGCGAGCGGCGCGTCCTGCCGGTCAACCTGCCGAACCGCGGTCAGGTCGCAACGCTGCCGCCCGATGTGGTGGTCGAGTGCATGGGAGTGGCCGACGCAACGGGCGTGCACCCGCGCGACGACTCGGTCGCGATACCGGGCGTGCTCGGCGAGTACGCCCGTCGGGTGTCGGTCAGCCAGGAGCTCACGGTCGAGGCCGCCTTGCGCGGCGACCGAACGCTCGCGCTCGAGGCGATGCTCACCGATCCGATCGCCGGTCGGCTGCCGTTCGAGCGAGTCGTTGCCATGACGAGCGATCTGCTCGACGCACTGTCGCCGTGGTTGCCCCAGTTCGCCGATCGTCCACGCCGATAGGCTCCGAGGCCACATGACGCGCATCACGTTCATCGGCGGCGGCTCGTACCAGTGGACGCCGAAGCTGCTCGTCGACCTCGCCCAGACGCCGTCGCTCGCCGACGCCGACATCGTGCTCGAAGACGTCGATCCGCGGCCGCTGCCCGGAATGGTCGAGCTGGGTGAGCACATCGCCAAGCTCAAGAACCTCAGCTGGACCGTGCGCGCCACGACGGATCAGCGCGACGCCGTGCGCGATGCCGACTACGTCGTGGTGTGCATCTCCACCGGCGCGCTCGACAGCATGGCCCACGACATCGACATCCCCGCGCGCTACGGGCTGAAGCAGTCGGTCGGCGACAGCGTGGGGCCGGGCGGCATCAACCGCGCGCTGCGCAATATCCCGGTGCTCGTCGGCATCGGGCGCGACATGCGCGAGCTGTGTCCGGACGCGTGGTTGTTGAACCTCACGAACCCGATGACCACGCTCACCCGCGCGGTGCACAAGGCCACGGGTGTCTACACGGTCGGACTCTGTCACGAAGTCACCATCATGCAGTTCCAGCTGTCGCTGCTGCTCGACTGCGACATGCGGGCCATCGACATCGATGTGTGCGGAGTGAACCACCTGCCGATCATCACCGAGCTGCGTGTCGACGGTGTCGAACGGCTTGCCGAGCTCCGGGAGCGCCTGCGCGACCCTGCGTCGTTCGGTGCCGAACCGTTCAACCTGCCCGCTTCGATCGGCCACGAGGTGGTGTCGGCCGGCGGAGAGTTCACCAAGCAGGGCATCCTCGATCAGCACCGGCTCAAGCTCGAGCTCTTCACGCGCTTCGGCGCCCTTCCGGCCGCAGGCGACCGCCATGTCGCGGAGTTCTTCCCGAGCTTCCTCACGGAGGAATCGGGTTGGGGCGAGCGCTGGGGCGTGCATCTCACGAGCATGGACGACCGCCGGCAGTGGCTCGGCTACTACCAGAAGGAGTTCGAAGCCGCACTCGTCGCCGAGGCGGTCAGTGACCAACCTTCCGGGGAGATGGTCGCGTCGCTCATCGACTCGCGCTTGCGCGACCGACCGCGCCGGCTCCCGCTCAACGTGCCCAACGGCGGACAATGTCCCGACCTACCCCCGGGCGTGGTGGTCGAGAGCATGTGCGCCGTCGATGGCTCGGGCGTGCACGGCACCGTGCCGTCTGCCGCGCCCCGAGTGCTCGCCGAGTACCTGCGGCGGGTCTCGGAGAGCCAGGAGCTCACGGTCGATGCCGCCCTCGCGGGCGACCGCGACCTCGTGTTCGAAGCGATGCTGGCCGACCCGCTCACGTCGCGCCTCGACTACGACGCGGTGTGGAAGATGTCGAACGAGATGATCGACGCCACGCTCGCCTGGCTCCCGCAGTTCTGAGCGGGCGGCCATGCGATCGTTCACCGTCGACGCGCTCTCGGTGCGCGTGCACGACGATCTCGCCGCGATGGCCGCCGACGCGGCTGATCTTGCCGAGACGGCGATCGTCGCCGCGATCGGGGTGCGGGGCGATGCCAACGTGATGTTCGCGTCGGGGAACTCACAGCTCGCGTTCCTCGAGGTGCTCGTGCAACGACCGGCGATCGACTGGCCGCGCGTCACGGCGTTCCACATGGACGAGTACGTCGGCGTGGGTGTCGAGCATCCGGCGAGCTTCGCCCGCTACATGCAGGAGCGCATCGCGTCGCTCGCGCCGGTGGGGGCGTTCCACTACCTGCACGGCGACGCGCCAGCCCCCGCCGCAGAAGTGCAGCGCTACGCGGCGCTGCTCGCCACGCATCCGCTTGATCTTTGCTGCCTCGGCATCGGCGAGAACGGCCATCTCGCGTTCAACGACCCGCCGCCGGGGGGCGCCGACTTCGATGATCCCGCCACCGTGAAGATCGTTGCCCTCGACGACGCCTGCAAGGCGCAGCAGGTGGGGGAGGGCCACTTCGCGACGACTGCCGACGTGCCTCCGACCGCGATCACGGTCACGATCCCGGGCCTGTTGCGCGCGGGCCGGGTGCTCGCGATCGTGCCGGAAGCTCGCAAGGCCGACGCCGTGCGCCGCGCGCTCACCGGCTCGATCGCCCCGTCGTGCCCGGCTTCTGCACTGCGCCGCGCCACGCACGCCACGCTCCTGCTCGACCGCGACTCGGCCCAGCAGCTGCCGTGACCGACTACTCCGCGGTGCTGCTGCTCCCGCGGCCACGCGAGCTGGCGCGCCGCCTCCCGCCTGCGGTGATCGGGATGTTGCTCATCGGCCTATCGATCGCGCTCTCGATCCGCGCGGATCTGGGGCTCGCGCCATGGGACGTGCTGCACAAGGGCCTCGCGCAGCGCACCGGCATCTCGTTCTCGCTGGTGCTCATCGGCGTGGGTGTGTTGGTGATGCTGGCCTGGATCCCGTTGCGTCAGCGCCCGGGCTTCGGCTCGCTCATCAACGTGGTGATGGTCGGTCCCTTCGCCGGCCTCGCACTCCACTGGATCGGTGCTCCCGACGCCATGCCGGCGCGTGTGGCGTTGCTCCTCGCCGCGCTCGTGGGCTTCGGCATCGGCGGCGGGCTGTACATCGGTGCCGCGCTCGGACCGGGGCCGCGTGACGGGCTCATGACCGCGCTCGCGGCGCGCGGCATCCCGGTATGGCGCATCCGAACCGTGATCGAGCTGTCGGTGCTGATCGCCGGCGCATTGCTCGGCGGCCAAGTCGGCGTCGGCACGGTGGTGCTCGCGTTCGGCATGGGCCCGATCACGCATTGGGCCCTCGAGCTGTTCCATGTGCCGGTACCCGACCACCGCGCGGAGGTGCTGGGCGAGTGACCTTGCGCGTCGTTGTCATCGGCACGGGCTTCGGTGCCAGGGTCGTGGCGCCCGTCTGGGCCGCAACCGAAGGCTGCGACGTGGTCGACGTGGTCTCGGCCCGCGATGCCGACGCCATCGAAGCGGCGCTCCGCGACGCGCGACCCGACCTCGTCTCGGTGCACTCGCCGCCCTACCTCCACGCCGATCATGTGCGGCTCGCGATCGCGGCCGACGTGCGCGCCGTGCTCTGCGACAAGCCGTTCACGCCCAACCCGGAGTCGTCGCGTGCGCTCCTCGAGCTCGGTATCGCGTCGGGCGTGCAGCACTTCGTGAACTTCGAGTTCCGGCGCGATCCCGCCCGCGCCGAGCTTGCCTCGCTCGTGCGCCACGGTGCGATCGGTACGGTGCAGCACGTGGTGTGGACGCACCACAGCGCGGGCTCGCGTGTGCCGATGCGGCCCTACGGCTGGCTGTTCGACGCGGCCGCGGGTGGTGGGTGGATCGGCGCGTGGGCGTCGCATGCCATCGACTCGTTGCGCGTCGTGCTCGCATCCGAGCTGACCGTCGAGATGAGCGCGCCGCGCATCGACATCGCCGATCGCCCCGATCGCGACGGCGTCCTGCATGCCTGCACGGCCGAAGACGGCCTTGTCGCGCTGTTGCGCGCCCACGACGGCGATGCTCCCGGCGCGTCGGTCGTGATCGACTCCACGTTCGCGGCTGCCGCGAACCGTGCGCCGCGACTCGTCCTGCTCGGTCGCGAGGGCCTCATCGAGCTCGTTGCCGATGAACGCCTTGCCCTGCGCCGCGACGACGGAACCTCCGACGACCGCAGTTTCACGGCGGAGCCCGGCCGCGATCGTCATCGCCTGCCGATGGAGCGCTGGGCCGCGACCGTGCGCGATGCGATCGCGGAAGGCGTGACACCGCCCGGCGTGCCCACGTTCGCCGACGGGCTCGTGTGCGACGAGATCCTCGCCGCGCTGCGCGCCCCGATGAGCTAGCTCAGGCGGACGCGTCGGCGTCGGCGGCGACAGTGACGGTCGGGATCGCCACCGCACGACTCCAGCCTTCGCCACCGATGCCGAGCGAGTGCAGCGCCAGGCTGGCTTCGTTCGACGCCTCGGCCGCGGCCGGCGCGCCCAGCACCGCGAGGCCGCGTGCGCGCACGAGCAGCGAGACGGCTCGCGCCACCCGGTTGTCGGTGGCGAACGCGAGCTGTTGCGCGTCGAGCAGGGCCTGGACCGCGTCGGCCGCGGCGCCGAGCGAGCCATGCGCGACCGCAGCGGCCCAGTGCAGGATGAGGCGATCCATGTACGTGCCACCGCGCAACGCCGCGAGGTCGCGCACGAGATCGAGCGCGGCGGTGGCGTCGCCGGCGCTCGCGGCCGCGAGTGCGAGCAGACTGCCGAGTGCCATGCGCGGGCCCTCGTCGGCGGCGACCGCGTACGGCACCTCGAGGATGGTGCGGGCCTCGTCGGGCCGGCCCGTCTGCATGAGCGCGAGTCCGTGCAACATGATCCGGTCGGCGTTGCCGACCTCGGCCAGCGGGTTCGTCGGATCGGGGGCCCGGCTGGTGTCGACTCTCGAGATCACGTCGAGGGCGGCATCGCCGTCGCCGCGGTCGAGCAGCATCGCCGTCTCGATCACGTCGCCGAACACATGCATGCTCGGGTTCGGCAAGGTGAGCGTGACGGGTTGCAGCTCGCGCAGCAGGTCTTGGGCTTCACGGAAGCGCCCGAGGGTGCCGAGTGCCCGCGCGGTGGGTGCGGCGGCCTGCAGGTAGCCCCAGTCGTCGCCCATCGACTTGAACATCGCCATCGCGTGGCGGCCGCGTCGCACGCAGTCTTCGCCGTGCCCGCGCCAGCACGCGATGTTCGCGAGCAGCACCTCCATCATCCCCTCGGCCCAGCGGTCGCCGCCTTCGCCGGCTTCGATGCTGATCTGGTTGGCGAGGTCTTCGGCGTCGTCGAGGAGGCCCTGGTTGTAGCGGACGAACGCGAGCAGCCCGAGCGCCCAGCCCACCCCGCCCCAGTCGCCGATCTCGGCGAACACGTGGGCCGACGCGTGCAGCCGCTCTTCGGCGACGTCGGTGGCGCCGGCCGAGAAGGCGATCCATGCCAGGTTCTGGAGTGCCCATGCCTCGCCGCGCTGGTCGCCGGTGGACTTGAACGAGGCGAGCGCGTCGGACGACAGCCGTTCGGCCTCGCCGAGCTCACCTTGGAAGAGCCGGACCATGCCGAGCGAGCGCAGCGAGTCGGCCACGCCCGATTCGTCGCCGAGCGCACGCATCGCGGTGATCGCCTCACCGAGCCAGCGGTCCGCCGCTTCGAAGTCTCCGGCGTCGGCGTCGATCCGACCGAGCACCAACAGGGCGCGAGCCGCGTGTTCGGCGTCGCCGAGCTCTCGTGATTCCTCGAGCACGATCAGCGCGTCGTCGCGCGCTTCGGAGAGCTCGCGGAATGCGTCGCGGGCACGTGCTCGTCCGAGCAACGCGGTCCAGCGGGCGGGCGCGGGATCGTTGTCGAGCAGGCCGAGGGCCCGGTCCCACAACCGGCCCGACGCGATCCACGTCTCGGTCTGTTCCACACGGGCGGCGGCAGTGATGAGCGCGTCGATGGCCTGGGCACGGATGTCGGCCGGTAGACCGGGAGTGGCGCCGATCTCGGCGGCGAGCTCGGCGGCACACGCGAGATGGTGCGCGATCACCTCGTGGTGGGCGTCGGCGTCGGCGGCTTCGCCGAGCTGCACCGCGAGGCGGGCGTGGCGGCGGGCCCGCTCGCCCTTCGTGAGGGTGTTGTACGCGACGTCACGCACGAGCTCCGATTTGAAGCGGAACTCGTCGTCTTCGAGCACGAGCAGGTCTCGGTCTTCGAGCTCGCGCAGGGCCCGCTCGTTGCGACGTTGGCCGAGCGTGAGTGCCTCGGCGATCGAACCGCGAGCGCCGACCACCGCGAAATCTTCGAGCAGGCTGCGCAGGTCGGCGCCGAGCGCGTCGAGCCGCGCCGCCACGAGTCCGTGCAAGGTGGCGGGAAGCGACCGCAGCGTGTCGGTTCCCACGTGGGCCGGCACACCGCCGCTCTCCGAGACGAGCGCCACGAGCTCCTCCACGAAGAATGGGTTGCCGCCGCTGCGCTCCTGCACGAACGCCAGCAGCTCGTTGTCGACGTCGTCGCCGAACAGCTCTTTGGTGAGTGCAGTGGTGGCCGCTTCGTCGAGGGGATCGAGGTGCAAGACAAGGGTGTTGTGGTTGCCGGTGGGGACCTGGTGGCGCTCTTGCAGGTCGGGTCGCGCGGTGCCGAGCAGCACGAACGGCCGGCCGCGCAGCCGGCGCAGCAGGCGATCGCCGAACGCGAACGCCTCGTCGTGACCCCAGTGCAGGTCGGAGAGCACGAGGATCACCGGCTGCGTGCGAGCCAGACCCTCGAAGAACGTCGCGACGCCGCGCACCGCGTCGTCGCGGGCGCGCGTGGGATCGACACCCTTGCGCGTGAAGCCGTCGGTGAAGTGCAAGACACCGTCGACGACGCGCTCGAGCTCGGGATCGTCGTCGAGAAGATCGGTGACCGCTCGAACGGCGACGCGCACGTCGTCGCGTGCGGTGAGCAGGCACGCGTCGCGCTCGAAGCCACACGCGTGCCGCAGCGCCTCGGCGATGGGCGCGAACGGGTTCGCCTCGCCGTACGCGAGGCATTGGCCCGACAGCACGAGCGCGCCGTGTTCGCGACGTGCTTCGGCCGCGAGCTCCAGGGCGAGGCGCGTCTTGCCCACGCCGGCATCGCCGTAGATCAAGATCGAGTGCGCGCGGTCGCGCTGCACGGCGACGTGGAACGCGTGACGCAGCGCACCCATCTCAGGATCGCGGCCCACGAGTGATGCCCGCTTCGCCCGCGACTGGCGGCCCGGCGGTGCGATCGCCTCGAGCGCCAGCCAGACCTCGACGGCTTCGTCTCGGCCGCGCACCCGCCGCGCGCCGAGCGCCTCGTAGCGCACCGCACCCCGCGTGGCCGCGTACGTGGCGGCGCCCACGACCACTTGCCCGGGCTCCGCGGTGGTCTGGAGGCGGCTGGCGGTGTTGACCACGTCGCCCATCACGGTGGCTTCGCCGCCGGCCCGCATGGTGCCCACCACGACCTCACCGGTGTTCACTCCGATGCGCAGATCCATGTGGCGCCCGACCTCGCGGGCCGCGGTCTCGAGCGTCGTGCGCATCTGGAGCGCGGCTCGAACGGCGCGCTCGGCGTCGTCTTCGTGCGCGACCGGCGCGCCGAACTGGGCGACGATCTGGTCGCCCACGATCTTGTCGAGGTGGCCGCCGAAGGCGGTGATGTCGGCGACGAGGCCTTCGAAGCAGCGATCCACCAGATACTTCACGGTCTCGGGGTCGGCCGTCTCCGACAGCGCCGTGAACCCCACGATGTCGGCCATCAGCACGGTCACGAGCCGGCGCTCGTCGGGTCGTTGCACGAGCGCGTAACCACACTCGCCGCAGAAACGTCCACCCTCGGGTATCGCCGCGCCGCAGTTGGGGCAGGTCATGGCCCAACTCGACGACCGTGCACCATGCTCGCAGCATACGGGCCGACCCCGGCGCCACCGACCCTCGAATCGGGCCGATTCGCGTTCAGAAGGGCGCAACTGGGCCGATGGGACACCGAACCAAGACACGACGAGGAGGTCGCGGGTGCAATCGGCTGCCGAGCAGGGACCGCTGAGCGCTCCGGCACTGCGCGTGCTCGATCTGGTACCCGAGGCCGTGTTCGTCCTCGACGTCATCGAGCGCCACGACCCCGTCACGTTCCGGTGCACGTACGCCAACGCCGCGTTGCGGGCGCTCCTGTCGATCGAGGGTGACGACGCCGACCCCGACGAGTGCCTCACCGCCAACGCCGTCACCCTCGTGCAGGGCTATCTCGAGACCGCGCTCTTCGACGAGACGCCGGTGCAGTACGACGACCGTCTCACCGTTCCGGGCCGGGTCCTGGAAGCCGATGTGCTGCCGGTCTCGGACCGTCGCAACCAGGTCGTGCAAATGATCGGCGTGCTGCGCGACGCGACCGACAAGGCCGACCTCGCCGCGCAGCTCGACTTCCACACGCACCACGATCCGCTCACGGGTCTGCCGAACCGGCGTCTGCTGCTCGACCGACTGACCGAAGGGATCGTGCACGCGGGCGAGTTCGGAGCGCGGGCCGCGCTCGTGCTCGTCGACGTGGATCACTTCAAGGTCGTGAACGACAGCATGGGTCACGGCGCCGGCGACCAGCTGCTCATCGCTGTCGCGCGCCGCATCGAGCGGGTGCTGCGCTTCGGTGACACGCTCGCCCGCCTCGGCGGCGACGAGTTCGCGATCGTGTGCGCCGACGTGACCGATCCTGGCGAGCCCGAAGTGGTCGCCGCCCGCGTGCTGAGCACGTTCAGCGAGGCGTTCGCGCTCGGCGACAGCGAGGTCTTCCTGCAAGCAAGCATCGGCATTGCCGTCGCGTCCGACGAGCACGACCACGCCGAACGTCTCTTGCGTGACGCCGACGCGGCGCTGGCCGTCGCCAAGGCATCAGGTCGCGGCCGTGTCGCCATGTTCGACGACGGCATCCGCACACGCGCGATGGCCCGCCTCGACCTCGAAAAGGACCTCCACCGGGCCCTGCGCCGCCACGAGTTCGTCGTCTACTACCAACCGCTGGTGCAGTTCG
>JADGOO010000120.1 GCA_017882905.1 Acidimicrobiia bacterium
TCGCCGAGGTCGAGATGAAACAGCAGCCGGAGTTCGGCCTGCGCGAGGGCGGTGGCATCGGCCCGGTGGAGGACACAGGGCGAGTAGGCGTCGCTCTCAAAGAACGACACGTTGAACACACGAGAGAGCCCACCCTGGCGGATCTCAGCGAGGCGCTCGTCGCCGCCGACGGGACGGACTACGGCGTGCACAGCCCGACATGGATCTCGCGCTTCACCGACATGACCCGGCAGGCGGCGTCGTACCGCAAAGGACGCGTACTGCTTGCGGGCGACGCCGCACACGTGCATCCCCCGCAAGGTGGGCAGGGCCTCAACACCGGCGTGCAGGACGCCGTGAACCTCGGATGGAAGCTGGCTCAGGTGGTCAACGGAACGTCACCCGCGAACCTCCTCGACACGTACCACGCCGAACGGCACCCGGTGGGTGCCCGGGTGCTGCGCAACTCCATGGCGCAGATCGCGCTCGGCGGTAGCGACGCACGCATCGAGGCACTGCTCGACACCATGACGGAACTGCTGAGCATGGACGAGCCCCGAACGCGCATCGCCGCGATGGTCTGCGGTCTCGACATCCGTTACGACCTCGGCGACGCACACCCGCTGATCGGCCGGCGCATGCCCGACCTCGACCTGCACACCGCCGACGGCGCCACGCGCGTGTTCGCACTGCTGCACGACGCGCGGCCCGTGCTGCTCAACCTCGGTGCATCCGGCGCGTTCGACATCGCTCCTTGGGCGAAGCGCGCTCGATTCGTCGACGCCACACACGACGGCGCGTGGGAGCTGCCCGTCGTCGGCGAGGTCGCTGCACCCCCGGCCGTGCTGATCCGACCCGACGGCTACGTCGCATGGGTAGGAGACCTCACAGACCCACAGCTGCCTCGAGCCCTTGCGACATGGTTCGGCGCGCCGACTCCGACGTAGACGTGGCGCGATTGGATCCCCACCATCCTGGGCCTCGTAGCCGCAGCGTTGAGAGGAATGGCGGTTGCCTTCGTCTTTGGCGTGCTCTGTGTCACGCTGCCCTTGCTGACATGGATCGCCGCTACGCGTCGAATGTCCAGCGAGGCAGGTTGATCTCGTCACCGCCGCTCCCTTCGGGTCCGTCGACATGCACAGAAGCAGACCGCGCGAAGGTCGCGTGAACCTCGAGCAAGAACGCACGCGCTCGGCGTCTTCGCTGTCACACCGTCATGCGATGATCGTGTCATGTTGGGCGGGCTCGTTCAGTTGCGCAACGATGCGCGAACCTTGGCGGCGGCGTTCGATGCCGACGCGCTCGACGGCAACGCGGCGAAGCGCGCGGTTGCATGCGCGGCCGAGCTGGAGCGGCTCGCAGTCGCGGTCAAGACGTTGGCGATGCGCCGCGTCGACGTGACTGGTGCCTGGTCGACGGGCGGAGAACGATCCGCAGAACGGTGGCTGTCGCGGGTCTCCGGCGTGAGTGTCGGCGAGGCGGCCGGGATGATCGCCGCCGGTGAGCAAGTCGAGCGGCTTGCGGCAACCGAGGAGGCATTGCGTTCGGGGGACCTGTCCGCCGCGCAGGTACGTCTCGTCACCGAGGCCGCGGGCGTCAACCCCGCGGCGGAGGTGAGTCTGCTCGCCACGGCGGCGCATGCGTCGCACACGAAGCTCAGGGACGAGGTCTTGCGGGTGAAGCTGGCGGCGCAGCCTCCCGACGCGCAGGCGAAGATCCACGCGCGTCGCTCGCATCGCAGCTGGATCGACCAGGACGGCGCCTACCGGTACGACGGCACGAACACCGCGGCGAACGGCAAGCTCATCGACGGGATCCTCGACGCGTTCACCGACAAGGTGTTCCGCGACGCGCGCCGAGCGGGGCGGCGCGAAGCCCGCGACTCCTACGCGGCCGACGCCTTCGTGCGCATGGCCGAAGCCGCGGGCTCCGACGGTGCGAGCAGCGAGGTGTGCACCACGAGCCGGTTGCGCGGTGTGCTGGTCGTCGACGCACACGCGTATGTGCGAGGCGACCTCGAAGACGGTGAGCGGTGCGAGATCGCCGGTCTCGGCCCCATCGACCTCGAGTCGGCGAAACAGCTCCTCGGAGACGCGGTGATCGACATCGCCGTCACCGATGGTGTCGACGTCAAGGCATTGGCCCACGCGGGTCGCAAGCCGACGATCCGCCAGTGGCTGGCGCTCTACGCGACCGGCGCGATCTGCAGCGTGACCGGCTGCGGTGAGCGGCACAACCTGGAGGCCGATCACGTGCCGGAGTACTCGATCACGAACCGCACCACGGTCGGAGAGCTGAAGCTGAAATGTGGTCGGTGCCACGGCCTGAAGAGCAACCACAGCTACGTCGACGGTCCGGTCCAGCCCGACGGAACTCGAACACTCCTCCCACCACAGCACCGATCGGCTCGAGCGCCGCGCGACGGCCCGTGACGTGCGACGATCCGGCCGACCTGCCCGATGCGAGTAGTTCGCCGCGCCGCGCGTCCGAACGCGGGCATTCTGTGCGTCGGTCGCTACGACGGGGAGATTCGGAATGGAGACCCGGTGAGCACGACGACGGAGCCACTCCTCCACCTCGTCGGTGCCGCGCAGTGGCGAGTGGCGCTCGACGCAGGCACACTGATCGACACCTCCTTTGTGACCCGAGGGTTCATTCACCTCTCCGCAGCCGACCAGGTTGCGCTCCCGGCCCAACGCCTCTTTGCTGCCCGCCAGGATCTGCTCGTGCTCGTGATCGACCCCGCGCGCCTGCGCGACGAGGTGCGCTGGGAACCCGGTGTACCGCACGACCCGGCATCGATGCGCTTCCCCCACCTCTACGGCGCACTGCCGGTCGCGGCCGTCACCAGCGTGCTGCCCTACCGGCCGGAGCCCGATGGCGCGTTTTGCGCACCCACGGGCATCCCACCGATCGGCGACCCGCTGGCCCGCGCGATCACCTTCGAACGCAGCCTCGCCGAACGGCGCGCCGCCGCCGTCATTCCTGTGCGCGGCGGCGTCGCGTGTCTCGACTCACGGGTGCCCGCGTCGTGGGAGCACAACTCGCTGTGGCTCACCGACGAACTCGACGCCGCCGCCATCGTGGCCGAGGCCGACCGGGCCCTCGCCGCCCTGCCGCATCGCCGGATCGTCACACTCCGGCCGCCTCCCGCCGACCTCGGCTGGGAGGTCGAGGAGCTGCGCATCCAAGTGCTCGACGCTGCCGCACCCGACCCGCCGGTGCCGCAGGGGCGCGTGGTGGCCGTCACCCAAGAGGTGATGGCCGGCCTGTGGGTGCCGGCCTGGCGTCGAGACATTCCCGACATCGACGACGCCGCCGTCGGCGACCTGGTGCGCCGCGAGTCGTTCGCCAGTGCGCACGCCCGCATCATCGATCTCGCCGTGCTCGGAGACGACGGTGTGCCGGTGGCCGGCACACAGCTGCGCATCGACGGCGCGACGGCAGCCGTCGAAGCGGTGATGACGGCGCCGAGCGCGCGACAGCACGGACACGGCGCCGCGCTCGTCGGCGCCGCCGTGCGGCGGGCGCGCGCGGCCGGGTGCGACGTGATCTGGCTCCTGTGCCTGGCCGACGACTGGCCGCGCCACTGGTACGAGCGGATGGGCTTCGTCGACGTCGGCTGTCGATGGGAAGCAGTTCGACCCTGACGTGCGATCGGAATCGCGTCGGTCAGGGTCAGCAGCCGAGCTCGCGCGCGATCACCACGTGTTGGATCTCGTTGGTGCCTTCCCCGATCTCGAGCACCTTGGCATCGCAGTAGAAGCGGGCCACCGGCGAGTCGAGCATGTAGCCGAGACCACCGTGGATCTGGACCGCCTCCGATGCCGCCGACACGGCGAGCCGGCTCGCCTTCAGCTTCGCCATCGACGCTTCTTTGAGGAACGGCTGGCCGGCATCGCGCAATGACGCCGCGCGGTACGTGAGCCACCGGGCCGCTTCGAGCTCGGTCGCGATGTCGGCCAGCTTGAACTGGATCGCCTGGAACTTCGAGATCGGTTGACCGAACTGCTCCCGTTGGCGTGCGTAGTCGAGCGCCATGTCGAGCACCGCCTGGGTGAGGCTGAGTGACAGCGCCGCGATCGAGATGCGCCCCACCTCGAGCGTGCGCAGGAACTGGCTCAGCCCCATCGCCGGATCACCGACGAGATGATCGTCGGCCACCCACACGTCGTCGAAGTAGAGCTCACGGGTGTCGAGCCCGCGCCAGCCGATGCCACGCATCTTCGGCCCGGTGGTGAACCCCGGCGTGCCGGTCTCGACGACAAAGGTCGCGTACGCCGGACGCGTGTCGTCGCCCGTTTCGGTGCGGGCGAGCAACGTCACACCGAACGACATGTCGGTGCCCGCGTTCGAGATGAACGTCTTGCGACCGTTGATCAGCCAGCCGCCGTCGCGCCGGACCGCGCGCGTCGTGATGCCGCGCGCGTCGGAACCCGCGTCGGGTTCGGTGAGGCCGAATGCGCCGAGCGCGCGCCCCTCGGCCAACGGTCGCAGCCAGCGCTCCCGCTGCGCATCCGATCCGAAGAGGTACAGCGGCAGCGACCCGATCGTCACGTGCGCCTGCCACGCCGCGGCCACGGACTGGTCGGCGAGGCCGATCTGCTCCATTGCCGCCACGAAGCCGACAGTCGTCATGCCGATGCCACCCCACGCTTCGGGGATCAGCATGCCGAGCAGACCCAGCGCGCCCATCTCACGCAGCAGATCGGTGGGACAGCGTGCTTCTTCCCACGCGAGTGGGGCCCGCGGCGCGATCTCCTTCTGCGCGAAGTCGCGACAGAGACCGACGAGATCGCGCTCCGCCTCGGTGAGCGAGAAGTCCACCCCCGCATCTTATTGGACCGACCGGTACAATCCACGCAGTGACCGACTACGAGGCGATCGACTTCTTCCGCGGCTCCGAGCTCGTGGGCGACCCGTATCCCTACTTCGACTGGCTGCGGGCCCAGTGCCCCGTGCACACCGAGCCCCACCACGGCGTGATGATGGTCACCGGCTACGACGAAGCGATCGCGGTCTACAACGACACCGACACGTTCTCGTCGTGCAACTCACCCACCGGACCGTTCCCCGGCTTCCCGGTTCCACTCGTTGGCGACGACGTGAACGCGCTCATCGAGCAGCACCGCGACCAGTTGCCCATGAGCGACCAGATCCTCACGTTCGACCCACCGATCCACACTGCGCACCGCGCGCTGCTCATGCGGCTCATCACTCCGAAGCGCCTGCGCGAGAACGAGGAGTTCATGTGGCGGCTCGCCGATCGCCAGATCGACGAGCTGCTCGCGCGCGGCGACGGCGAGCTCATCCGCGGTTACGGCCAGCCCTTCGCCATGCTCGTGGTCGCCGACCTGCTCGGCGTGCCGGAGCGCGACCACGAGCTGTTCCGCGCCCGCCTCGGCGCCGGCCCGAGTGGCGAGACCGGTACGGTCGGCAGCACCGGCGACGAGGCGCTGCGGCACAATCCGCTCGAGTTCCTCTACGAGCAGTTCACCGCCTACATCGAGGATCGTCGCCACGACCCGCGCCACGACGTGATGACGGGCATGGCGACGGCCACCTTCCCCGACGGGTCGATCCCCGAAGCGATCGACGTGGCGCGCATCGCGGCCAACCTGTTCGCCGCCGGCCAGGAGACCACGGTGCGCCTCTTCGGCACGGCGTTGCAGCGCATCGGCGACGATCAAGCGCTCCAGCAACGGCTCCGAGACCACCGCGAGCTCATCGCGAACTTCATCGAGGAATGCCTGCGCATCGACAGCCCGGTGAAGGGCGACTTCCGGCTCGCGCGCGTCACGACCGAGCTCGGCGGCGTCACAATCCCGGCCGGCACCACCGTCATGGTCGTCAACGGGGCGGCGAACCGCGATCCGAGCCGCTTCGAGCAGCCCGGGCAGTTCGACGTGGAACGCGCCAACGCGCGCCACCACATCGCGTTCGGGCACGGTGCGCACACCTGCCCGGGCGCTCCACTCGCCCGCGCCGAAGGTCGCATCACCATCGAGCGCCTGCTCGACCGTACCGAGAGCATCCGCATCTCGGAGCAGCATCACGGGCCGCCGGGCGCGCGGCGCTACGACTACGTGCCCACCTACATCTTGCGCGGCGTCAGCCGCCTCTACCTCGAGCTCGAGCCACGGAGCAGTCGGCCGGTCACTTCTTGAACTGGTAGCTGTACCAAGCAGACCCGCGACCGACCTGCTGCCAGCCGTCCGCTTCGAGCTGCGCCACCAGCGCGTTCACGTACGCGGCCCGGTCGGCGGTCTGGACCAACACGCCCGACGACAGGTCCTCGTCGACGGTGAAGGTCTCGTCACCGCCCGCGATCACCGACCCGCCGCTTTCGACCTGGAACGAGACGGTCACGAACCCGTTGAGCGACAGGGTCTTCGCGACGATCTCCGCCTGCTGCGTCGCCGGTGGAGACGTGGGCGGAGACGTGGGCGGAACCGTCGGGACCGCGGCGGTCGACGGTGGAGACGTCGTGGTCGAGTGCGGCTGGGTGGTTGTCATGTCGGGCGCGATGCCGAGCATCGGCATGAGTATGCCGAGGTGCCATTCGCCGCCGCTGCGCACGATCTGGACCTCGAAGTTGCCCAACGACTTCATCCAGTTCGGTCCTGGCTTGAACGCGATCGCCCGGAAGTCCACGAGCTTGCCGCTGCGTGCGCCGAGTTCCTCCGCCGGTGTGGTCACCGTGGCACCGACCCACTCGTCGATGAACTGACTCCGGTACTTGTCGTCCACCCTGCTGAGATCGGCCCAGGCGTGCTCATGGCATCCCCACGCGAGCGGCGCTTCGTGGTTGTCGGCCGCGTAGATGAGCAGCGCGACGATCGTCTTGCTGTTCGTCTCCGACGCCTGCAACGCAGCGGGCGACAACGCCGCGTAGCAGCGCGGGTCGAGTGAATGGGCACCGCGGCCCGACTGCACGCGGCCCGCCACCGCGACGGCGACCAAGCCCATGACGAGTGCGACCGCTACGACGAGCGTGACGATCTTGTGTTGGCCGAGCGACACCCAGTGGCGCCGCTTCGGTCTCATGTCATCGACGACGGGCGCGGTCGCTCCGGTGCGCGTCCGGTCGCCGACCCACTGCGCAACCTGTGGGTCGACCCACTGCAGTTGTCCGTGTTCGGCCCACGCGACGAGCGCGATTGCAGGCACCGGCCCGGTGCCTTCGATGGTGAACACACCGTCCGCGTACAGCACCCGCCGGCCGGGATAGCGGCTGGCCGCGGCAAACTGGCCGATGAACGTGGGCTCGGTCATGGCTCACTCACCCTTCCCTGCCGGGGTCGGCGACCCGCTCCTCACCACTGTGCGCGGCGGCCAGTCGACGAACCAGGAGCCGAGGTCCTCACGAGCACAGCCAGACGTCCCATCGGGACGTGTGGCTCTGGACCGCCCGACAGGCGCGGCGGATGCTGGCGAGGGTGACGATGAAGGAGCCGCAGTGATGCATCGGCCTGGCACGAGACTGCTGCTCAACCTCGCGGCGATCACGGTTGTGGCGATTCTTGTCGCGGCGCTGTTCGCCGCCCGGCGCACGAGCACGCCCACCGCAACATCGTCGGGTTCTGCACTCGTGCTCGTCCCGGCCCGGCTGCCGAGCGCGGCAGTCGACGTCGCATACCGGGCGCAGCTGACCCTCACGGGCAACCGCACCCCGGTCGAGACGATGTGGGTCTCCGAAGGTCGGCTACCGGCCGGGTTGACGTTCCACTTCGAGTCGCGCACCGCGACGGTCACGATCGCCGGCATTCCGACGAAAGCCGGCAAGGCTTCGTTCTCGATCTCGGCAACGTGCCTGGGGACCCAGCAGACCGGTCAGCATGTCGAGCAGGCGTACGCCGTCACCGTCGCGACGCGGTGACGAGCGGCGGTGCTCCGCGCGTCACACGCGGTCGAGCTCCAGCATGCGGATCGCGTTGCCGCGCAGGATCTTGTATGCCTGCTCCTCGGGGACCCCGGCGAGCATCTTCTCGCAGTACTCCTTGGAGTTCGGCCACGTGGTGTCGGTGTGCGGGTAGTCGGTCTCGAAGCAGATGTTGTTCTCGCCCACCTCGTCGAGCGATTTCA
>JADGOO010000121.1 GCA_017882905.1 Acidimicrobiia bacterium
AACCCGCCGAAGCCGGCGCCCAGCACCAAGACCCGCATCACGCACGCTCCCACGCGCCTCGGCGAGGCGCGGCCCCGCCATGTTCCTAGAGCGTGCGCCCTTTGGGCAAGACGTGCAGCTGCGGACCGGCTGCGATCAAGGCGTCAATCGGGGCGCGGAGCCGTCTCGAGGTCCGGACGCTCGGGCATCGTCGCGTACGCGGCGTCGCGCAGCTGTTCGATCGCCCGATCGAGTGCGCCGATCGCGCTCTTGAGCAGGACGGCAACGGCGTCGTCGAGCGCGGGTTGGCGCAGCGCACCAGCGATGGAGAGCTCGCTCGACACGAGATCGTTGATCACCGCGCCGTAGAGCTCGCCGGCGCGGCCGTCTGCTTCGGCGAGAGCATCCACGCGCGCGGCCCGGTCGAGCTCGCCACCGGATCGCATGCTCCGGACGACCGCGACGGTACCGACACCGAGCTCGGTGAGCGCCGGACTCAAGCTGACCTCGATCGGGAACTCCGAGCCGTCGGCCCGGCATCCGAACAAGCGCGGCCCGGACCCCATCGGCCGCAGCGACGGCGCCGCCGAATAGCTCGCTCGATGAGACTCGTGCCGCGCGCGCAGTCGCGACGGCACGAGCGAGTCGACGCTCGCACCGACGAGTGCATGGCGGTCGTATCCGAACAGCTCGGCGAGCTGACGGTTCGCCATCACGATCCGACCGTCGTCGTCGCTCACGAGAATGCCGTCGGGGGCCAGCTCGATGATCACCCAGGCGAACCCGAAGCCCCAAGGGATCGTGTCACCCGCTTCCGGGGCAGCGTGACGACCTTCTTCGCCTGCGCCAATGGTTGTCATCGCAGGCGACACCTTGCCCTGGCAGACCGTGTCCGGCCATCGTAGGCGGCTGCTGTTGAACCGCCTACGAAGGCTACTGGCGCGGCGCGCGCAAAGTCAGGAAGGGGCAAGACCAGGAGTACCATCAACTCAGGAGTCGGCCCACCTTGAACCGCAGGGGATCCTGACTGGCCCCTCGATGAGAGGCAGTCATGAGCTCCGTCCCCGACGGGTTCGCCGAGACCTTGCTGGGCTTCACCCAGCTGATGGTCGACGAGGAGAGCCTCGAGGACACGCTCGGCCGGGTCGCGTATCTCGCCTGCCGCAGCACGATCGGCGCCGATGCCGCCGGCGTGACGTTGCAGCGCGAGCTCGGGCCCGCCACTCCGGCATTCCACGGCGACGTCGCGCGCCTCCTCGACAACGCGCAGTATGGGGCGGGCGACGGGCCGTGTCTCACCGCGTACCGCACCGGAGAGACCGTTCGTCTCGACGACATCGAGAAGGAGTCGCCACGCTGGCCCGGATTCGCCGCGCAGGCTGCCGCGGTCGCGATCCAGAGCTCCTTGTCGATCCCCCTCACCGTGCGCGACCGGACGGTCGGCGCGTTGAACCTCTACTCGAGCAATCTGGCGGCGTTCAGCGACGACGGCATCGACGTCGCCATCACGTTCGCTCAACAGGCCGCGGTCGCGCTCGCCAACGCCGAGGTCTACTGGCGCACCTACGCGCTCACCCAGAACCTCGAAGCGGCGCTCGAGAACCGCGACCGAATCGGCCAAGCCAAAGGCATCCTCATCGCGATGCACAAGGTCACGGGCGACGAAGCGTTCGATCTGCTGCGGCGCACCTCGCAGAACCTCAACATCAAGCTGCGCGACGTCGCCGACCAGGTGGTGCGCACCGGAGAGCTCCCCGACCGCGCAACGCCGCTCTAACCAGCGGGCATGGCCACGACGTCGTCGGCGAGCGACAGGTAACCCTCGTCCTCCTGCGCGAAGTGGAGCTGCAGGATTGCGTGGAGACCGTAGAGCAGGCGGCGGATCTCGATGATGTCGTCCTCGTCGGGTCCGGCCGGATCGATGTCGTCGAGCACGCGACCGAGACGCCGGATGAGGTGCGCGATCTCCACGTGGGCGCGGCTCATCGTGGCTGTGGGATCGTTGCCGCCGAGCACGCGTGCGAGGACCGGGTAGAGCGTGGCATCTTCGGCCTGCTCGTGCGGATCGAGCTCTTCGACGAGGAAGCGATGCACCTCTCGAACCATCGCGAGCGACTCGGCCGGCCGCGTCCGGTCGAGTGCGTCGGCGACGTTGCGGATGCGCGCCACGTCGGGACGCAACGTGCTGTGCTCGGCGCTGAACTTCCGGGTGAGCACTGCCTCTTCGGCACGCAGCCGGCCTGCCGACGTGGTATCGCGCAGTGCACGCAGCGCATTGACGATCACGGCGACATCGATGAGCTCCTGCAATACGGCGCCCCAGACCGGCGGCAGGTAGCCGAGCGCCGCGGCCGTCATCGCCACGAACGACAAGCCGATCCCCACGAGCACGCTCTCGAGCGCGATCCTCCGGGCGCGGCGCGCGATCACGACAGCTTCACCGAGACGATCCAACCGGTCGACGGTCAGCACGATGTCGGCGGCCTCTGACGACGCCGTGGAACCACGCGCGCCGATTGCGACGCCCACATCGGCGAGCGCCAATGCGGGCGCGTCGTTGATGCCGTCACCGACCATGATCGTGGGACCCGAGCGCTGTTCGAGCCGGACGGCGTCGACCTTCTCCGACGGCGTCCGCTCGGCGAGCACCTCGTCGACACCGATGACGGCACCGACCGTCTGGGCCGTGTCCTCGCGGTCGCCGGTCACCATCACGATCCGGCGGATGCCATCGCGTCGGAGCTGTCTGATCGTGCGCGCCGCGTCCGTGCGGATCGGGTCGTCGAGCAGCAACGCGCCGACCGCGACACCGTCGACCTGCACGAAGACCGTCAGCGACCCATCGCGTTCCGCGCGACGGCGGACCGCGCGAACCCAGCGCGTGCTCTGCAGCGCCGACACCCAACTGGCCTTACCCACCGCCACACGCCGATCGCCGACCATGCCGCGCACTCCGTGGCCGGGCACTTCCTCCACGCCGGTCGGCAACGTGAGCGCGAGCTCGCGTGCCCTCGCGGCTCGCACGACCGCGGCCGCGAGCACATGCGGCGACACCTGGTCGAGCGAAGCCGCCAGGCGCAGGACGTCGTCGGCACTCACTGCGTCGGATCCCGTCACGTCGCCGGTGACGACCTCGGTCACCGTCGGGCGGCCCGCCGTGATGGTGCCGGTCTTGTCGAAGAGCAGGATCTCGCCGCGGGCGAGCTGCTCGAGCGCGGCGCCGCCCTTCACCACGACGCCGCGGCGGGCGGCGCGCGACAAGCCGGAGACGATCGCGACCGGCGCCGCGAGGATGAGCGGGCACGGCGTCGCCACCACGAGCACCGCCACCGCGCGCACCAGGTCGCCGGAGATCGCCCATGCCGCGCCGGCGAGCGCCAGGCTCACGAGCAGGAACGCGCCCGCATAGCGGTCGGCCAGGCGCACGAACGGAGCATTCGACGCCTCGGCTTCCGAGACGAGGCGCACGATTCCGGCGTAGGTGCTCTCTCCCGCCGAGGTGGTGGCCCGCAGATCGAACGGACCGCCGGCGTTCACAGCACCGCTGCGGACCTCATCGCCACCGCCGTGTTCGACCGGAAGCGGCTCGCCGGTGAGCGCGCTCTCGTCGAGGACGGCAATCTCACCTTCGAGGCGACCGTCGACCGGCACGACCTCTCCCGGTTGGACGAGCAGCAAATCGCCGGGTCCGACATCATCGAGCGCGGGGGCGGTCAGCTCACCGTCGACATAGCGATGCACGACCCGAGGCGCGCGCGCCAGCAGCGCCCGCAGCTCTCGACGCGCGCGCTCCGACGCTCGCGACTCGAGAGTGCGGCCACTCGCGAGCATCACGGTGATCACGGCGCCCGCCACGTACTCGCGCACGAACAGGGTGCCCACGAGCGCCAGCACGGCGATCACGTCGACGCCCAAGCGGTCGTGGCGCGCGGCGTCGATCACCCACCAGGCCGCCGGCACGACGCCGAGGACCGTGGTCGCCGCCCAGAGCCCGCGCGCCGCCTCGGCCGCACCGATGGCGTGCAGCAACCCGCCGAGCGCGAGGCCGGCCGTGGCGGCGACCAGGAGCACGACCTCGCCCGCGGCCTGCAGCCGCGTGGCGTCGGTCGAGTGCTCGCGCATGAACTCGCCGCTCGCTTCCACCGCTCAACTGTGCGCCGCCGGCGCCCCACGGGGGAGGGCCGATGGTCCCGGCGCCGGATGTCGACCGTCCAGACTGCCTAGCCGGCCGAGGCGAGGCGCCGTTCGTAGTCGTCGGCGAGCGCCGCGAGGGCTTTGGCGCAGTCGCCGCGGTACGACGAGCCGTGCATGATCGCCAGCGTGCGCGGCTCGAGGTCGGCGAGGCGGCGGATCGTCGGCGCCGTGTTCGGTGTGAGGCAGGTGGCGCCGAACACGTCTTCGGCGAGCGCGGCGGCGTCGAGGATGTCGCCGTCGGTGATGGCCGGACCGTCGCCGAGGTGGGTGAACAGGTCACCGCACAGCAAGGTGCCGGTGGTCTCCTCGTAGAGCGCGTGTGCATCCCATCCGTGGGGCACATGCGGCGTGTCGATGTTGCGCACGCGCCGGCCACCGAGGTCGTACACGGCGTCGGCACCCATCGCCTCCGGAGCACGGTCGGCAAGGTCGTTCACCGACACCATGCATCCGAGCGCGGTGTGGGCGATCTGCGCGTTCGGCGCGGCAGCCAGGAAGAGGTTCATGGCGCCGCACTCGTCGGCCTCGACGTGACCGAACGTGATCCAGCGCAGCCGGTCGACGGGCATCACGCTCTCGATCGCGACCGACACCGATTGGAACAGCGCGCGCGGTCCGGTGTGGAAGAGGAGCGGATCGTCGGCGTCGATGAGGAACTGGTTGAACGTGAATCCGTCGGGGCCGATGTCGGGCACCAACGTCGAGAGGCGGAAGACGCGGTCGGCGATCTCGTCGATGCGGGTTTCCATGGCGAGTCTCCTTCAGAGGGGCAGCGCGTGGCTGAGGATGCCGGCTCCGGGACGCCGGCCAGAGAGGACACGAACGAAGTCGATGGCGTCGAGCTCCACGCGCTCGCCACCGTCGCCCTGGGCGAACTTCCCGCCGGCGGGCCCTTCCAGCACGAGCTCGAACGGCTCGCCATGGATCGACGCCCACTCGGCGACGAGGTCCGCGACGAGACGACCGTCGTGGTCGGCTGTGAGGTGCATGTCGCGACCCGTCGCCGCGGCAAGGTCGATGCGATGCGCCCAGACGTCGCGCGTGAAGCCGACGTCGAGGAGGTACCTGAGTGACGTCCATCCGATCGGCGGTCCGAACGGGATCGGTAGGTAGCGCATCGGCAACGGCGTCTTCCAACGACCCTTCACCGCGCGTGGCCCGATCGCAGCGAGCTGCGCGACGACCTCCTCGTTCGACAAGTGCGCGCGCTCACGGATCTGCAGCTCGTTCATGCCATCGACCCAGTGATGCGAATCGATCTGCTTGTTGAGTGGAACGCCTCGCCACAACTGGTGCACGAACTGCGGGAACGACGCCTGCGCGTCACCCGACCCGAGCACGTGCAGCACCAGCCGGCGCACGTCCCACGCAGTGCAGTCGGTCGGCAGTGTCCACTCCTCGGCGGAGAGCTCGCTCACTGCAGCCGCGAAGCGAACGAACTCCTCGGTCGCGAGCACTCGTGCTTCGGGACGTTGGATCCTTGCTGCGATCATCGGCGCGTGCTCCTTCGCTCGGCGTCGTCGAGATGCATGTCGATCAGGCGGTCGAGGTGGCGTATCCAGCGATCGCCGCCGGGATCGTTGCTGAGCTGCGCGTCGACGAGCCCGCCGATCATCGCCGTGAAGCAATCGATGTCGCCCTGGCTCTCGAGGCCCGCGGCTCGCAGCACATCGACCGCGCGCTCGAGCACGACTTCGGCCAGCGCGTACGACTCCGGCGAGGGCTCGAAGCCGGGTATCGGCCGCTGGAAGAGCAGCGAGCACCGCGCCTGATCCTCGAGTGCGAAGCGCACGAACGCATCCATGAACGCCTTCACGGCCGCGCGGGGATCGTCGGGCAGGCGCACCGCAACGAGTCGGGCGAGGAGCTGGCGGTTGCCGTCGGCGAACATCGCGTCGTACAGGGCGTGCTTCGACTCGAAGTAGCCGTACAGCGACGGCTGGCGCATCCCGATCTCGCGGGCCAGGCCATGCAGCGACAGGCCGCCGATCCCGTGTTGGCGCGCCAGATCCCAGGCGGTGGCGACGATCGTCGCCACCTTCGCCTCTCGCCGCCGCGCCACGCTCCCTATCACTGATAGGAACTTAACCTATCAGTGATAGGTGCGTCAAGCTCTCCACGCGCCGCGGGCCCGGGGATGCCCCGGGCCCGCCTGCGCAACCGGAGTGGACCGACGGAGCTCAGCCGCCGGCCCGCACCGTTCAGTCCCCCGTCGAGGGGTCGATCACGGTGCTCACCTTCGAGATGCGGTCGGCCGGGAAGCCGCCGCAGCGAGCGTGCTCGAGGATGATGTCGGGATCGGGCGCCGAGTAGACGCAGTAGAGCTTGTCGTCGGTGACGTAGCTCGTGAGCCAACGGATCTCGGGTCCGAGGGTCGCGATCACCTGGTTCGACTTCTGCGAGATCGATCGCAGATCGTCGGCCCCCAGCGCACCCGCACCCGGCAGCTCTCGCTCGATGACATACTTCGGCATGGTTGTCTTTCCCCCTGGCGGTTAGGATACCTTCGGTACGTATGATGCATACCGAGAGTACGAATGTCAACCGAAAGGTGGCCCAGGGCGCCTGGACACGCGCGAGCCTCATCGCTGCTGGCCGCAAGCTGTTCGGTGCAGCCGGGTTCGCCGACACGTCGATGGAAGACATCGCCGCCGCGGCCGGCGTCACCAAGGGCGCCCTGTACCACCACTTCGCCGGCAAGGACGCGCTCTTCCGCGCCGTCTACGAACAGGTCAAGCGCGAGATCAACCTGCAAGTCGCACCGTCGTTCTCCGAGCCGGCACCCTGGGACGCGGTGATCGCGGGCTGCCACGCGACGCTCGATGCGCACCTTGACCCCGAAGTGCGCCGCATCGTCTTGTACGACGGTCGCGCCGTGCTCGGTTGGGAGGTCGCGCGCGAGATCGAGTCGCGCTACGGCGCGATCGTGCTGCGCGGCGCCCTGCGCGGGGCCATGAACGCCGGCGTGATCGAACGGCAGCCGCTCGTGCCACTCGCACAGATGCTCAACGGGGCGCTCACCGAAGCGTGCGTGCTGATCGCGGATGCCGACGACACCGAGACCACGCGCGCCGAGGTCGGTGCAGTCGTGCAGCGCATCCTCGAAGGGCTTCGACCCAGCGTGTGAACGACTCGACCGACGCGACGCGTCAGTCGTCGAGCTTGTTGACGTGCGCCTCGTGAGTCTTGATCTCCTTGCCGTGCCGTTCGAGCGCCACCGTGAGCCCGTCACCGATCAGATGCTTGTCGACGATGGCGCCGCGTTCGCCCTTGAAATCGCCTTCTGTGATGATGACCTTGTCGCCGACCTTGAAGTGCGCCATCAGCCGACTCGTCGCAACGTGTTGTGATCGGTGTGCGCGAAGGGCTCTGGGAACTCGACCATCTTGAGCATCGTGGTCTCGTCGTACGACCAGCTGTCGGCGGTCGTGGTGATCGTCACCTCGTAGCTCACCGTGCTCGCGTTCTTCGCGAGGTACTGGTTCTCGCCGATGGTGTAGTCGGTACCGCCGAGCGCTGCGCGCAAGGTGAACGTCGTCGCGTCGGCGTCGGCGAGACCGCCGGCGAGCACCGTGATGCCGCGCGGCACCACGAAGCCACGCAGCACCTCGCCGGTGGCGCCGTCCCACAGCCAGTATCCGACCTCCGTGTGGAAGGGGTTGTCTTCGTCGCCGCGCCACATCGCCGACTTGTAGTCGAGGCCGTAGAGCGACTGCCGCCCGTTCACGACGGGACCGAACGGCTTCATCGTGAGCTTCTCGCGGTACGGAGTGCCCAGCACCTCGTTGCGGCTGTGCGAGAAGGCGGTGTCGAGGCCGCCTTCGGCTTCCCAGTCGCCGATGAGCGCTTGCAGCGGGCCCCATTCAGTCATCGTGGTCTCCTCTTCGCCGTGCGCGTGCTCGAGTGGTGATGCACATGCGTCGTGGCGCCGAGACTAGAGGCCCGATCGGCAGCGCGCCTCAGCCGGCTCGTCCGCTCGCCGGCCGGCTGACGGTGAGTTGACGAGGGCGTCGCGTCAGCGCGCGAGACCGAGCGCGTATGCCGCTTGACCGAGATGCTGCAAGCTGTCATCCGCCACGCTGACGAGCCGCACGCCAAGGGTCACGGGCGGGTTCCAGCGGTCATCGACGACGCGGTCGAGATCGTCGGCGGTCAGCGACGTCAAGAACGCGATCGTGCGCTCCTGCACGGCCTCGAGATACTCGACGAGCACCTCGCGCCGTTGCGGGCGCACGGCGGCGACATCGCTCGCCGCGTGGCCGTAGCCGGTGTTCGACGGATCTGGTTCGAGGCCGAAGCGCCGCGCCCAACCCTCGCCGACCCAGACCTGATCGGCACCGAGGATCTCCGACAGGTGGTGATCCTGCACGCGCGCCGAGTGCCAGACCAGCCACGCAATCGTGTTCGCGCCGGCGACCGGCGGCGCCGTGAGCGTGTCGAGATCGGTATCGTCGACGACGTCGTGGGCGAGCGGAGGGATGCGACCGTAGAGCTCGAGCAGCAGCGGTGCGATGTCCATCACACGATTCCACCACGCGTACGTGCAGGACGCGGGCGGGCCGATGGCTACCACGTCGAGTGCGATCGTCGCCCCGACGGGGAGCGCGACAGCGCCCACGGCGCCGACCCGCCCGGCGCGCCGCGACGCGTGCAGGCACGCTCGCTCAGCCCCAGGAGCCGGCGAGGCCACTGGCGCCCGGAACGGGCCGCGTCGGCGCCACCGGGTGGTGGTCCGGGTCCGCTCCGCCCGAGTCGAGCCGGAACGGTGGGTACTCGTCGGTCATCAGCGCCGCGTACGCGAGTACGCGGTAGCACCAGCGGTTGAGGCCCATCACGAAGTCGAAGATGGAGCGCGGATACTCGCCTTTCACGGCGAGCACCACTGCGGCGACGAGGGCGAGGATGGCGATGAGTCCGCCGCCTCCGGCAAGCCGCCAGCCCCCCGTCCAACCCACGCCCCAGCCGCCGGCGAACACGGCCACGATCAAGTACTGCGGCAGCGCGAGCAACCACCACTTCACGAGCACGAGACCACGAGACAGCTCCTCGGGGTAGTCCACGTCGAAGTCGGCTGGGTAGGTCGGGTCGGGCTGCAGGCTGAACGGCGGATACCGGTCGGTGCCGAACGCGCTGAGCGCGTAGAACGACACCCGCCACGTCCAGCGCATGACCCCCACGTTGAAGTCGAAGATCGCGCGCGGGTAGCGACGGGTGAACAGGATCGAGAAGCCGGCGACAACCGTCAGCACCGTCGTCGCTATCCACAAGAAGACCAGCACGACGATGTGCGGGATCACGAGCACCCACTTCACGAGCCACAACCATCGGCTCAACACCGGGTCGAGCTCGCCATCGAGACGAGCCGGATACACGCGGGGTGCCGTTCCGTCGGCATTGACGTCGGTCATGGCCGTCACCTCCAAAGCGCGCAGTTCGTTCCTCTCCAGCATCCGTTGCGGGGAGACCTTCCAGTAGTGCCCAAGGTCCTCGGCGCGAGGCCCGGAAGACCACGCAGGCCGCCGCCGCGGCACGGCGAAGGGCGACGCACCCGAACTAGGGTTCGGCTCCCGCACGATCGATCGAGGAGAGCCCCATGGCCGGAACACCGCTGGAAGCAGCCATCACAACGACACGTGGCGTTCTCACGGGCGTGTCGAAGGAACAGCTCGCCGACGCGACGCCGTGCGCGGCGTGGAAGGTGAGCGACCTCATCAACCACATCGTCGGCGGCCAGTACTTCTTCGCGGCGTGCACGAACGGCGAGCCGCCCTCCGGCGACAGCCCCGACTTCTCGGCTACCGACTTCGTCGCCGCGTTCGACGAAGCAGCCAAGCAGTGCCTCGCCGCCTTCGCGGCTCCGGGCGCCACCGAGCGCATGCTCACGTTGCCGTGGGGCCAGATGCCCGGCGCCGCGTTCATGGGCCTCGCCGCGACCGACACGTTCGCGCACGGTTGGGACCTCGCCAAGGCGACCGGCCAGAACACCGACCTCTCGCCGGAGCTCGCCGAGCAGCTGCTCGGCGGATCCAAGATGATGATCCAGCCGGCGTTCCGTTCCGCCGAGGGAACCGTGTTCGGTCCCGAGCAGACGGCGCCGGCCGGCGCGAGCAAGGCCGACGAGCTCGCCGCGTTCCTCGGTCGCACGGTCTAGCGACGCACCCGGCTCACTTGGCGAGCGAGGCGAGCAGCCCAGCGGCGAGCGCGTCGCGCTCCGCCTTGGTGAGCTTGGCGCTGCCGTGCAGACCGAACCACGTGTAGTACGACGGCGGCATCGAACCATCGCGCACCGACTCCGCGGCTTCGCGCGCACCTTCACCTCTCGGCCCGTTCCATTCCGAGAAGTTCAACGCCGCGCGGCCACTGTCGACATGGTTCGTGAGCCACCACGACACCGGCGCGACGTTGCCGTACCACGGTGTGCGCACCTCGTTGCTGTGGCAGTCGTAGCAGGCGGCCACCGTGAGTTGACGCGTGCGGGAGCTGTCCCAGGAGGGCTCGTTGTGCGCCGCCGCGTTCGAGATGCGATACGGGATGAGCTGGATCAGACCGAACGCGATGAGCAGCGGCAGGCCGAAGGTGATCGCGAGCTTGCGCACGCGACCATTGTCCGGTCGACCGGACTCCACCGACCAGGGTCGTTTGCCCTGCGCCGGTGGTACCGACGTCCCTGCAGGCTCAGCTCCGGCGGGTCGCCACGAGCACGGGGATGAGGCGCTCCGTCTTGCGCTGGTACTCGGCGTACGGCGGGTAGGCGGCCACCGCGCGCTCCCACCATTCGTCGCGCTCGGCGCCACTCAGCTCTCGCACGGTCGCGTCGAACGGATGCGGGCCATCTTGTATCACCACGGCCGCGGGGTCGGCGCTGAGGTTGTGGTACCAGACCGGATGGCGCGGCGCACCGCCCATCGACGCGACCAACGCGTACTGCCCGTCGTGCTCGACCCGCATCAGTGGCGTCTTACGGACCTTGCCGCTCTTGTTGCCACGCGTCGTGACGATGATGACCGGGAGCCCGGTGTTGCCCAGCGTGTTGGCGCGCTCACCACCCGACTCTTCGTACTCGGCAACCTGCTTGGTCACCCAGGCGGCGGGGCTGGGTTCGTACTCACCTTCGAGGGGCATGGCGCGCATCGTAGGGGCGTGACGCGCGCGCCCATCCAGGCGGCTCAGCCCCACTGCGCGAAGTAGGGGCGCTCGGGTCGGCTCTTCTCGACCAGGATGAACACGACACCCCACGGATCGACGAACCATGTGGTGCGCAGGCGCGCGATCTCGGCCACGCCGGCAACCAGGAACTGCACCTGCTTGGCTTCGAGGTCGGCACGAGTGCGCTCGATGTCGTCGCAGACGAGTGCCACGTGGGTGAGGCCGTAGTCGGTGAGCGACGCGTGCCGGCGAGCGTCGCGGCCCGGCGCGCCGGGATACTCGATCACTTCGAGGACCCGGTCGCCGTCGCGGCCGAAGCCCACGATGGCCGCCTTCATGCGCGGCTCGCCGATGAGCTCTCCCATGTCGGCGCGCAGCGCGTCGCCTTCCATGAGATACGGCGGCGAGAGCACCTCGAGACCGAGTACGTCTCGATACCACGCCACCGCGGCTTCCACGTCGGGCACGCAGACGGCGGTGTGCGCGAGTGCGGTGATCACGGTGACTTCCTCCCATCTGTGCCGGCCGGCTCCGACACCGGCGGCGACGGTCTCACATACGTGGCAAAGCTTCGAACCCGCGCCGCGAACACGCCCGCGCTGATCACGCACGCGACACCACCCGACACGATGGCGAAGGGCAGCCCGGCCAGACCACCCACGACGCCGGCTTCCACGTCGCCGAGCACGGGTCCGCCTGCGTACACCGCGATCTCGACCCCACTGACCCGGCCGCGCAGGTCGTCGGGGGTCACGGCCGCCGCGATCGTGGCGCGGTACACGGCTGAGATCGTGTCGGCCGCGCCCGCACACGCGAGCGCAACCAGCACGAGCGGCGTCACGCGCACGAGGCCCGCCAACGCGATCGTGGCGCCCCACGCCGCCACGGCCACGAGCACGGCGCGACCCTGGCGCCGCACGCGCCCGGTCCAACCGCTGAAGAGCGACGCGAGGAACGCGCCGGCGGCCGGCGCCGAGACCAGGAACCCGTAGAGCGTCGGGCCACCGCCCAACCGCCCCGCCAAGGCGGGGAACAACGCGCGCGGCATCCCGAACACCATCGCCAGCAAGTCGATGCCGAAGATGCTCATCACCACCGACTGCCCCCGCAGGAAGCGAAGGCCATGCACGACCGACGCGAGCGCGCCCAGCGCGGGTGCACCGGCCACCGACACGGGTGGTGACGGCGCGATGCCCGCGAACACGATCACGGCGATCACATACGTGCCGACATCGACGCTGTACGCCGTGGTCAACCCGAACCCGGCGATGAGCACACCTGCAACTGCTGGTCCGGCCATCGCTCCGAACGTCACGTACGTGCTCTGCAGCGCGAACGCCGACGGCCGGACGTGCTCGGCGAGCAACAACGGCAGGAGCGAGCGCAGCACCGGGAACGTGACGGCGGTGACGGAGCTCGACGCGGCGCCCAGCGCATACAGCAACCAGAGCTGCGGGCGGTCGAACGACGCGTTCACCGCCAGCGCGACCGAACAGCACATCGCGGCGATCGTCACACCGACGAGGAGCCGTCGCTTGTCGACCCGATCGGCGAAGGCGCCGCCGAGCAACGAGAACGAGACCAGCGGCACGAGCTGCACCGCGCCCAACAGTCCTACGTCGAGTGACGAGCCGGTGCGATGGAACACCTGGAACGGCAGCGCGGCCACCGTGATGGTGCTCCCGAGGAAGGAGACGGCCTGTCCGATCCAGAGCCGACGGAAGTCGCGCGACACCCTGAGCGGTGTGGTGTCGATCAACCAGCCCATCGACGCACGACGCTAATGGGCACGCTGCCCCAGGCAACTCGACGGTGCGCGCCGCATCTGCGAAGGTGACGCCATGGCAGCTCGATCGTCGAACATCGTGCTCATCATGTCGGACCAGCATCGGGGCGACATGCTCGGGTGCGCGGGCGACCTGGCCGTGCTCACGCCGAACCTCGACGCGCTCGCCACAACGGGCGTGCACTTCTCGCAGGTGAGCTGCCAGGGACCGCTCTGCATGCCCGCGCGCGCGTCGTTCCTCACCGAGCGATACGTGCGCGACCACGGCGTGTACACGAACTGGGCCGAGGTACCGGCAGGCGCGCCCACCTACCTCCATGCGCTGCGCGAAGCCGGCTATCACACCACGTTGATCGGCAAGGCCCACCTGTACCGCGACGAAGCCCACGCCGCCGGCCACGTGAACGAGCTCGCCGACCGGCTCGTCGCGCTCGGCTTCGCCGAGGTCCACGAGACCGGCGACAAGTTCTCCGGCAAGGTCGGCAACGCGTACCTCGATCATCTGCGCGAACGTGGGCTGTTCGACGCATACACGCGCCACATCACCGACCGCAGCTACCAGGGCGAGAACGAGAGCGGCCGCGGCGCGACGAAGCGGGTGCCGATGTGGGACTCGACTCCGATGCCGTTACCGCTCGACAGCTACATCGACGCATGGCACGGCGAACGAGCCGCGCAATGGATCGCCGACTACGACCGCGACGAACCGTTCTTCACGTTCGTCGGCTTCCCCGGCCCCCACGATCCCTGGGACGCGCCGCAGCAGGCCGTCGAGCGCTACGCCGACGGCGACGTGTCGATGCCGGGCTCGACACAGCGCCCCGACCTCGACAACACCGGTCGGTACGCGAGATTGCTGAGTGCCTTCCTGAACCTGTCGGACACGGCCACGATGACACCCGAAGCGATTCGGGGCATGCGCCGTGCGTACAGCGCCGACATCTCGGTGATCGACGATGCCGTCGGCCGGATCGTCGCCGCGCTCGACGATCGCGGGCTGCTCGACGACACGTGGATCATCTACACGAGCGACCACGGCGAGATGGGCGGGAACCACGGCATGATGTCGAAGTGCGTGCTCTACCAGCCGGCGGTGCACGTGCCCCTGATCATCCGGCCGCCGCGCGGCATCACGGCGCGCCGCGTCGACGCGCTCGTGGAGCACATCGACGTGCCGGCAACCGTGCGCGCCATCGCCGACGGCCCCGATGTGGCGCTGAGCGACGGGCGTTCGCTGCTCGGCTATCTCGACGCCGACGGCACGGAGCCATCGCGCCGCGCGGTCTCGGTCAGCGAGAACTGGGGCTTCGCCGCGTTCATCACCGAGCAGAACAAGCTCGTGGTCGACGAAGACGCGCTCGCGCCGTGCCAGCTGTTCGACCGGCAGGCCGACCCGCTCGAGGACCACAACCTCGTCGCCGATCCCGAAGCCAAGCACGTGGTCGACGAGCTCATGGAGACCTACGTCCGGCCGTTCCTGGCGACGGCGCCAAAGCGACCGCACGCCAGCCCGTTCACGGGTTGATCGGTACGTCGTCGCGTGTTGTGGGTTCGCACATCGGACGGATCTCCGCCGCGCCGAACAGCACGGGCAGCGCGCTGTGGTCATAGCGCCGTTCGACGCGATAGAGCGGGCCGTCGTCGGTGCTCACCACATCGAGCACCCTGAAACCACCCATCCACCGACCCTGGAAGTGCGACCGAACCTCGACCGGCGCGCCGGGAATCAGCGCATCTCGTAGGTCGATCTCGTTCTCGCTCCCGGCGCCCATGTCGGCGCGGGTGAGTGCGCGGCTCTCGATCGACCCACCCACGATCGTCGACGGCGTGGGCGGTACCGCCCCGTCGTTGCGCATGCCGGCGAGCACGAGCTCGCGCATGAGCATCTCCGTCTTGGCGAGATAGACCCGCAGATCACGGCTCTCGGCATCGAGCTGCGAGACGACGGCGTCCATCGACTCGGCGACCCGTACGAGGAGCTTCGTGAAGTCGTCGTCGCGCGACGCGAGGAGGCGTTGGGAGTGGCGGCCGGCGTCGTCGATCGCGGCATGCACTTCGTCGAGTGCGGCCACGACCACGGAGTCGGAATCGCGACGGTACGTCTGCAGCTCCTCCTGGAGCGTCTCGCGCACCATGTTCTGGAACCATGCCCGCAGCCGCGTCATCGCGCACCGCCCATCGCAACTCGACGGCCATGCCGACGCGTGCGCCACCGGAACTGCAGGTGACGCTGGTCATGCGGGGCCGTGATGACGTCCACCAGAGTGGACGGTACTCCTCACGCCTCCGAATTGGGGTGATCCTGCGCCGCGAGGGCGTCGCGCAGACCGCGAGCGGCATGGGCGAGCAAATCCTCCACGGTGGTGGCGTCGGCCGGGCATTGCGCGAGTCCGAACACACACGCCGGCAGCCGACCCTCGTCGTGCGCGGCCGTCAGGATCGGCACGACATCGTGATCGGTGGTCGCCGGCAACAGCACCGCGACTTCCTGCGGTCCGACCGCCATGACAGAGTCGCCGGGTCGGAGTGCCGCCGCGAGGTCGCTCGGGCTCGGGCCGCCCGCATCGGCGAATCGCAGTGCGACGAGCGTGAAGGTCCA
>JADGOO010000122.1 GCA_017882905.1 Acidimicrobiia bacterium
ACTATTCGCGACACCTCGACGGGCGTTCGGCGGGCGAGCCGCCGTACACGTTGCTCGACTACTTCCCGAAGGACTTCCTCGTCGTGCTCGACGAGAGCCATGTAGCCGTGCCGCAGTTGCACGGTCAGTTCGAAGGTGACCGGAGCCGCAAGAACACTCTTGTCGACCATGGCTTCCGGTTGCCGAGCGCGCTCGACAACCGGCCGTTGCGCTTCGAGGAGTTCACCGAGAAGGTGAACCAGATCGTGTTCTTGTCGGCCACGCCGAGCAGCTACGAGCTCGAGGTGTCGAACCGGGTGGTCGAGCAGATTGTGCGCCCCACGGGTCTGATCGACCCCGAGGTGATCGTGAAGCCCACGAAGGGCCAGATCGACGATCTCGTGGGCGAGATCCGCCGTCGCGCCGAGAACGACCAACGCGTGTTGGTCACCACGCTCACGAAGAAGATGTCGGAGGACCTCACCGACTACTTGCTCGAGCTCGGGATCCGGGTGCGCTACTTGCACAGTGAGGTCGACACGTTGGAGCGCGTCGACATCTTGCGCAGCCTGCGGTTGGGCGAGTTCGACGTCCTGGTGGGCATCAACTTGTTGCGTGAGGGTCTCGACCTGCCCGAGGTGTCGCTCATGGCGATCCTCGACGCCGACAAGGAGGGCTTCTTGCGCTCCGGGACGTCGCTGATCCAGATGATCGGCCGCGCCGCGCGCAACGTCGACGGTCAGGTGATCATGTACGCCGACCAGTACACCGACTCGATGCGCTTCGCGATCAGCGAGACGATGCGCCGGCGCCAAAAGCAGCTCGAGTACAACGAGGCCAACGGCATCGACCCGCAGACGGTGCGCAAGAAGGTCACCGACATCATGGCGATGGTGCGGGCCCGCGACGACGGCGAGGGCGGGTCGACGAGCAGCGGTCGTGGTCGGGGGCGTGGGAGCGCCGCGGCGCGCCGGCGGGCGCCGCTGTCGGTGCTCGACGTGCCGCGCGACGAGCTGGGCCGGTTGATCCACAGCCTCACCGACGAGATGCACGACGCGAGCCGCGATCTGCGCTTCGAGGAGGCGGCCCGGCTCCGTGACGAGATCAACGAGCTGAAGCGGGAGCTGCGCGAGGTCAGCTGAGCGACGCCGTCGCGGGCGGCGCGGCGGTGGATTGCGCCGCGAGCGGGGATTGCGCGGCGAGCTCGCGGCCGCGTGTCACGATCACCAGCGCGATCAGCGAGTGGGTGGGTAGGAGGACGCGGGCGCACTCGCCGAGCCATGCCCACACGAAGGGGCCGAAGCACACGACCGACGCAGTGCTGAGCGCGGCCGCGAGGGCAATGGTGCTGTGCACGCGGTAGCGGACGAGCACCGCGACGGCTACGACGAGCGTGGCGACGCCGATCACGACCGACAGGCGTGTGTCGCCCCAGGGTGCGGTCCAGGCTTTGACGATGCCGGCGAAGGGCAGCGACGTGGCCTGGCTGCGGCTGGCGGCGGGGTCGGTGAACGGGAAGGCACCGATGCGCAGGCGGACGTAGATCGCCCACGCTGCGTAGGGGAGCGGCACCCACCACCACTCGCGGACTGCGGCGTGGAGACCGCGGCGGCGAGCGGTGGTGATGGCGAGGGCGAGGAGCGGCACGAGCGCGATCTCGCGGGCGAGGAGTGCGACGGCGGCCAGTGCGCGCGACCGGCGTGAGTGGCCGTCGGCGTAGGCGAGGAACGCGAGCAGCACGAGTGCCATCACGACTGGTTCCGACACGAGCACGCCGGTGCCGAACCAGCAGAGCGTGAACGGCGCGGCGAACACGCAGGCGCCGAGCGCGGGCCGACGGCCGGCGCGCCGGGCGATCTCGGCGGCGGCTGCGGCGAAGACGGTCACGCCGAGCACGAAGATCACGGCGAGTGCGGTGCGGATCAGCTGGGGTCGACCGAGCGCGAGCGTCCACGCGAGCAGCGGGTACAGGATCCGGCCGAAGCGGTAGGCCACGCCGAAGATCTTTGGGTTGTTCGTGAGGTGGCTGCCGTCGCCGAACGGGCTGCGGGCCACGCCTTCGAAGAGCGGCGCATCGGAGCGTTGCCAGGCCACGTGACCGGAGGCGAGGAGCACCACGAACACGAAGGCGGTGAGCGCACCGGCGTGCACGCCGCACCGCCACGATTCGCCGGCGATCGTCGTGCCGTCGTGTCGGGAGCCTCGGGCCGGTCGGGCGCGCGCGGACAGGAGGTGGACGGTCACGTCGCGATGATCGGCAGCGGCAGTGATCTTCTGTGCAGCGAATCGGCGGGTTGGGCGGCGCCTTCGGGCCGCCGATAGAGCCGCATGGGGATCGGCACCGTCGTAGCCGCACCGGAAGCTGAAGCGGGCGCCTTGCGTGCGGGACGGCGTGGCGTGTGGCTCGCCCTGGTGGCGATCGTGGTGTTGGGACCCATCGTCGGCCCGATGACGGCGCAGCCGGCTTCGCGCCTCGCTCTGACGGCGGCGCTCGGCGACCATCACACAGTTGACCTCGGCCAGTACGGCTCCATCCTCGGAGTCGACCACGCGGTCTACCGAGGTCGCCTGCGGTCCGACAAGGGGCCTTTGCAGCCAGTGCTGGCGGTGGGTGCGTACGTGGCGGAGCGCCTCGTCGGTGCCGATGCCCCCGACGCGGCCCACAAGCGCGCCAACCTGACGTTGTGGTGGATCACGGTGTGGTCAGCCGTCATCCCGTTCGCGTTGCTCCTCGCCCTGATGCGCCGGGCCGCAGCCCGAGTCAGCCCCACTCACGCAACGGCGGTGGCCGTCGCGCTCGGCGCGGGATCCATCCTGATGCCTCATTCCGTGAACCTCTACGCGCACGCGCTCTGCGCGCTCCTCGGGTTCGCGGCCTACGAGGTCGTCACGGCGCGCCCGCTGAACTCGAGGCGAGCTGCGTGGGCGGGTGCCTTGGCCGGAGCTGCGGTGGCTACCGAATACGAGCTGATGATCGTGGCGGTGATCGTCGGAGTGATCGTGCTCGGCCACCGGCGTCCCGGGCTCGTGGGTGCGTGCGCGGCCGGTGCCGCCGGCCCGTTGGCGATCCTCGCCGCCTATCAGTGGCGCGCGTTCGGGGCGCCGTGGCACACGCCGTTCGCGTATTACGCCGGAACCTTGGGCGGCACCACACGCGGCGGGTACACCTTCCCCCGTCTTGATTGGTTCGCCGATGCCGTGATCGGTACGCGCGGCTTGCTCCTCGCGAGTCCGATCGTGGTGCTCGGCGCGGCGGCGGCGATCGCCGTCGCGGTCGATCGAGCTCATGATGGTGGCGTGCGCCGCGATGCCGTCGTGGCCGTCGCCGTCCTCGGGACGTATCTGGCCCTCGTCTCGGGCTGGACCGGTACGCCGATGCTCGAAGAGCCCGGTCCTCGTTATCTCATCCCGGCGATCCCGTTCCTTGCGGCTCCGCTCGCAGCCATGTGGCCGCAGTGGCGGAGCCTGTGTCGGCTGGCCGCCGGCTACGGCATCGCGCTGATGGCGGGCGCGACCCTGACGTTCTTGCTCGTCGCGCACGGCGACACGCCGATCCACGCCTACGCCGGGCGGGTGGCCGGCCTGCACTTCCTGCCCACGGTGTGGTCCATCGGCTTCGGACGGGCCGGTGCCGTCCTGTACGTGGCGTCGGCCGCAGTGGCGATCGGGGCATACATGCGAACGGACGTTCGTCCGCGGTAACCTGGGGCTGTGAGCGACGAGATCGTGATCCGGGGGGCACGCGAGCACAATCTCCGCGACGTCGACCTGACGTTGCCGCGTGACCGGCTGATCGTGTTCACGGGCCTGTCGGGCAGCGGCAAGAGCAGCCTCGCGTTCGACACGATCTACGCGGAGGGCCAGCGGCGCTACGTGGAATCGCTGTCGGCCTACGCGCGGCAGTTCCTCGGCCAGATGGACAAGCCCGACGTCGACTTCATCGAAGGGCTGTCGCCGGCGATCTCGATCGACCAGAAGTCGGCGAGCCGCAACCCGCGTTCCACGGTCGGGACCATCACCGAGATCTACGACTACCTCCGCCTCCTGTACGCGCGCATCGGCAAACCGCACTGCCCGAACTGCGGCCGGCCGATCACCCGGCAGACGCCGCAGCAGATCGTCGACCGCGTGCTGCAGCTCGCCGACGGCACGCGCTTCCAGGTGCTCGCACCGGTGGTGCGCGGGCGCAAGGGCGAGTACGAGGGTCTGCTGAAGGAGCTCGCCGGTCAGGGCTACCAGCGCGCCCGCATCGACGGTGAGATCGTGGAGCTCGCCGAAGCGACCAAGGGCGACCGGCTGGCGCGCTACGAGAACCACACGATCGAGATCGTGATCGACCGCTTGGTGCGCCGTGCCGGCATCGAGCGGCGCCTCACCGATTCGCTCGAGACCGCGCTGCGCCTCGCCGAAGGTGTGGCCGAGGTCGAGATCGTGCCGCGTGAAGGCGAAGAGCAGGCCGAGACGCTCACGTTCTCGGAGCATCTCGCGTGCACGCACTGCGGCTTGAGCTTCGAAGAGCTCGCGCCGCGCAACTTCTCGTTCAACTCACCGTACGGCGCGTGCGAGACCTGCGATGGTCTCGGCACCCGCTTCCAGGTCGACCCCGATCTGATCGTCAACGACGACGACCTCTCACTCAGCGACGGAGCGATCGCCCCATGGTCGGGATTCCGGGGTGAGTTCTTCGGTCGCGTGATCGACGCGGTCGCAGCCGACGCGGGCTTCTCCACGGCCACACCGTGGAAGAAGCTGAAGGCCGCGCACAAAAAGATCGTCTTGCACGGCACCGGCTCGAAACAGGTGACTGTCCGCTACAAGAATCGTTACGGTCGCCAACGCCAGTACCAGACGCGTTACGAGGGCGTCGTGCCGTGGCTGGAGCGCCGGCACACCGAATCGGAGAGCGACCGCCAGCGCGAGCTCATCGAGGGCTACATGCGCGAGGTGCCGTGCCCGGCGTGTCACGGTGCGCGCCTCAAGCCGGTCTCGCTCGCCGTCACCATCGACGGCCGCAGCATCCACGAGATCGGCGAGATGTCGATCGGGGAGTGCGCCGCCGCGCTGCGTGGTCTCGAGCTGTCCGAGCGCGACCGCATGATCGCCGAGCGAGTGCTCAAGGAAGTGAACGAGCGCTTGCAGTTCCTGCTCGACGTCGGTCTCGATTACCTGTCGCTCAACCGTTCGTCGGGCACGCTCGCGGGCGGCGAAGCGCAACGCATCCGGCTCGCCAGCCAGATCGGCAGCGGGCTCGTTGGCGTGCTCTATGTGCTCGACGAGCCGTCGATCGGCTTGCACCAACGCGACAATGAGCGTCTCATCGACACGATGGTGCGGCTGCGCGATCTCGGCAACACGGTGATCGTCGTGGAACACGACGAAGAGACGATCCGCGTCGCCGACCACGTGGTCGACATCGGTCCGGGTGCCGGCGAGCACGGCGGCTTCATCGTGCACGAAGGTTCGGTCGCCGCGCTCGAGCGCAACCGCAAGTCGGTCACCGGCGATTACCTGTCGGGTCGCCGGCGCATCGAGGTGCCCACGCGCCGACGGCCGCCGGGCGACGCGTTCCTCGCGGTGCGCGGCGCACGCGAGCACAACCTGCGCGACCTCGATGTGGAGTTCCCGCTCGGTTGCTTCGTGGCCGTCACGGGCGTGAGTGGCAGCGGCAAGAGCACGCTCGTGAACGACATCTTGTTCCGGGCGCTGATGCAGCGCATCTATCACTCGCGCGAAGTGCCGGGTCGCCACAAGCGCATCGAGGGCATCGAATACCTCGACAAGGTGATCGACATCGACCAGTCGCCGATCGGGCGCACGCCGCGCTCGAACGCCGCCACGTACACGGGAGTGTTCGACAAGATCCGCAACCTCTTCGCGCAGACCCAAGAAGCGAAGGTGCGTGGCTACCAGCCGGGCCGCTTCAGCTTCAACGTGAAGGGCGGTCGCTGCGAAGCCTGCCAGGGCGACGGCACGATCAAGATCGAGATGCACTTCCTCCCCGACGTGTACGTGCCCTGTGAGGTGTGCAAGGGCGCGCGCTACAACCGCGACACGCTCGACATCACGTGGAAGGGCCTGAGCATCGCCGACGTGCTCGACCTGTCGTGCGAAGCCGCGCTCGAGCTGTTCGCGAACCAGCCGCCGATCGCACGCCAGATGCAGACACTGGTGGATGTCGGTCTCGGCTACGTACGCCTCGGCCAACCGGCCCCCACGCTGTCGGGTGGCGAGGCGCAGCGCGTGAAGCTCTCCACCGAGCTCGGCAAGCGGGCCACGGGCCGCACGATCTACATCCTCGACGAACCCACCACCGGCCTGCACTTCGAAGCCGTGCGCCGTTTGCTCGGCGTGCTGCAACGGCTCGTCGATGCCGGCAACAGCGTGCTCGTGATCGAGCACAACCTCGACGTGATCAAGTGCGCCGACTGGATCATCGACCTCGGTCCTGAGGGCGGCAAGGGCGGCGGCCTGGTGCTCGCCACCGGGACGCCCGAGCAGGTGGCCAAGTCGCCGGAGAGCCACACCGGTCGCTTCCTCGCACCGCTGCTCGGCATGGAGCCCGCCGTCCCCACCCGCAGCACGCGGCCGAAGGCCGCCGGTGTGGGCAGCCCGAAGGCCGGTGTCGGCACGAAGGCGAAGGGCGGCGCGGCCACGAAGGCGACCGGCGCGAGCCGCGCCAAGGCGCGCAAAGCCGGGTGAGCACGCTCGATCCGAGCACGTGGGAGACCCACGCCGGCTGGTGGCAAGACGGTTTCACCGACGGCGCCGACGCCGAGTACGTGGAGCAGATCCTGCCGCTCGCCCGTGAGCTGCTCGCGGGGCGGGCCCGAGTGCTCGACATCGGCTGTGGCGAGGGTCAGCTGAGCCGTCTGCTCGCCGACGACGGGGCGCGGGTGATCGGCATCGATCCCACGCGTGCGCAGCTCGTGGTGGCGCAGCAACGCGGGGGCGCGCCCGAGTACGCGCGCGGCATGGCGCAGGCGTTGCCGGTGCGCGCCGCGTCGTTCGATGCCGCGGTCGCGTGCTTGGTGTTCGAGCACATCCCCGACCATCGTCCGGCGATCGCGGAGATCGCCCGGGCGTTGGTGCCGGGTGGCCGTTTCGTGTTGTTCCTCAACCATCCGTTGCTGCAGACACCGGGCAGCGGCTGGATCATCGATCACATCCTCGACGAGGAGTACTGGCGCGTGGGCCCGTACCTCGATGTCGATGTGGTGATGGAGGAGCTGGCGCCGGGTGTCACGTTGCCGTTCGTGCACCGGCCGCTGTCGCAGTACGTGAACGCGATGGCTGAAGCCGGCCTGGTGACGGTGCGCATGGAGGAGCCCGCGCCGCCGCCGGGCTTCGTGGAGCGCGCGCCCGAGTACCAAGGCGCGGCACGCATCCCGCGCTTGCTCGCGCTCGTGACCGAGAAGCGCTGACGGGCCGCGCCGCGGAGCTAGCGGGCGAGCGCCGGAGTCGGCGTAGCCGTGAGCTCGAGCATGCGTTGCAGCGCGACGCGCGCCCAGTAGGCCACGTCGTCGTCGACCGCGATTCGGTTGACGGGCGCGCCCCCCACGATCGCCTCGAGCGTGCAGGCGAGGTGTGGCTCGTCGATGCGGAACATGGTCGAGCACGGGCAGATCAACGGGTCGAGTGAGACGATCGTCTTGTCGGGATGGGCGTTCGCCATCCGCTTCACCATGTGGATCTCGGTTCCGACCGCGATCACGGCGCCGGCAGGCGCGGCGTCGACCCACTCGAGGATGCGCTCGGTGCTGCCGACCCGGTCGGCCATCGTCACCACGTCGTGGGCGCACTCAGGGTGCACGACGATCTCCACGTCGGGGTGTTCGCTGCGCACGGCGTCGATGTGCTCGGGGCGGAAGCGCTGGTGCACCGAGCAGTGCCCCTTCCAGAGCAGGAACGTCGCTTCCTTGACGTCGCGCTCCTCGAGCGAACCGAAGTCGCGATGCGGGTTCCACACGCGCTCGTCGGCTTCGCCGAAGCCCATCGTGCGCGCGGTGTTGCGCCCGAGATGCTGGTCGGGGAAGAACAGGACCTTGTCGCCCCGCGCGAGTGCCCATTCGAGCACCGTGCGCGCATTCGACGACGTGCACACCGCGCCTCCGTGCTCGCCGACGAACGCCTTCAGCGCGGCGGACGAGTTCATGTAGGTGATCGGGACCACGCGGGTCACATCGATGGCGGAGTCGAGGTCGGCCCAGCACTCCTCGACCTGGTCGATGTCGGCCATGTCGGCCATCGAACAGCCCGCGTTGAGATCGGGGAGGTACACGTGCTGGTCGGGCGCGGTGAGCACGTCGGCCGACTCGGCCATGAAGTGCACGCCGCAGAACACGATGGCGTCGGCGCGGCGGTTGTCGGCCGCGAAGCGGGCCAGCTTGAAGCTGTCGCCTGTGGCGTCGGCCCAGCGGATCACTTCGTCGCGCTGGTAGTGGTGGCCGAGGATCACGAGCCGGTCACCGAGCTCGGCGCGCGCGGCGCGAATCATCGATTCCAGCTCGAGCTCGGAAGCCGCGGTGTAGCGGTCGGCCAGCGGCGCCTGCAGTCGCACCATGTTCGAGCCCCTCCCTAGGAGCTTGCTCGGGAGGTTCCTCGTCGGCCGGCGGGTGGCAGCCCGGTCGCCAGCACCGCGGGGTTGTCGGCCTCGGAACCCTGTTTGTTCACCAGCCGGATACCGGGCCGACCAGTTCGACGACTGTAACACTCAGGGCGAGAAAAAGCATCCCACTGCCGAGACCCGCCCTCAGCATGGCGATGCGCCGCTCGCCCGGACATTGTCCGGGTGAGCGGCGCATCGGTCGAGCAGCGGGGTCAGCGGGCGCGCAGGGTGGTGACGCCGTCGCCTTCGCAGTCGTCGAGCGCCCCGTGGCGGCCGACCATGGCGAGGATCAGTGACATGCACGGGCCCCGGACCTCGGGGCCGTCGCCGGTGCTCCAGTCGACGTCGGTGGCCACGAGTCGGAGGCCGGCGAGGCGCTTCTTGGCCCGCAGGGGGAAGCCCGTCGTCTTGTACATCTCGGCGAGGGTCACGAGGTGCTCTTCTGGGTGCTCGCCCTTCTGGCCGAGCGGCCGGCGGATGTCTTCGCCGTGCACCATCACCTCGCCGAGCGCCACGTACTTCGGCCCCGGCGGGGTGTGGGTGCTCGTGATCACCGCGTCGAAGCGGGCTTTGACCTGGTCGGGCGTGCCCGCGGCGTACTGCTTCAGGTCGCGATCGACGAAGCGGTCGAAGCTGAAGCCGGAGCGGATCAGGCCGGGGAAGAAATGGCCGGCGGTGATGTGGGCCGCGGCCGTGAGGTGGCCGACGATCTGCTGGACGTTCCAGGCATCACACCAGGTGCGTGCGGTCCACTGGGCGTCGGTGAGCGTGGCGAGGTCGCGGGCGAGCGTGGCGCGCTCGGCATGGATCATGGGCATCACGTCGACCATGCTGGGCTCCTTCGTCTATTTTGGTCTTGGGCAAATTAGATGACTACCGAAGCATCTGCAACCGAGCTCAACGACGAGGGCGCCGTCCGCGACCTCCAGGCGGTGATGGCCGCGCTGTCGTCGCCGGTCCGGCGCGAGATCCTGGCCCTGATCTGGGACCGGGAGCTCCCCGCGGGCCGGATCGCGGCCGCCTTCTCGCTGCGGGCACCCACGATCTCGCAGCATCTCGCAGTGCTGCGCGACGCCGGTCTGGTGGATGTGGCGCGGGTCGGCACCTTCCGGCGCTACCGGGCGCGCCAGGAAGTGCTGCAGGGCCTGCACGGGGCGGTGCTGGCCGACGGCACGCGCTGGGTTCCTGCCGACGACCTGCCCGAGCGCGAGCGCACCTCCACGGCGACGCAGTGGGCCGTGGTGGTGGCGGTCGACGTGCCGACGGACCTGGCGACGACGTTCGCGGCGTTCACCGACTCGAGCGTCTACTCCCGCTGGCTCGGCGTGCCGGTGCACCTCGAAGACGGCCGGTTCGCCTGCACGATGGAGTGGGGCACGCGAGTGCGGGGCGTGTACGACGCGATCTGCGCACCGACGCTCATCGCCATGCGTTGGGACTTCGAAGACGACAACGTGCCCGTGCCCGGCGGCGAGCACACGGGCTACCTGCGCTTCGCGGCCAACCCGGACGGGGGATGCCACGTGGAGGTACACCAGATCGTGCGGGCGCAGACCCACATCGAGTTCATGGACGCGGCATGGGGCATGGTGCTCGGCCGGCTGCAGGCCGGGATCGTCGCCGCCACACAGCCAGACGGCGCGCCGGTGGTGCGCGCGCCGCGACCGAAGCGCCGGTCACGTACCGTCACCGAAGGGGAATGAGCGCGCCGCGCCCACTGGTTAGGGTTCGGTGATGGTGCTGCTGATCGTTCTGGCACTTCTCGTCGTGGTGCCGCTCGTCGAGGTCACGGTCTTCGTGCAGGTGGCGTCGGCGATCGGCGGCTGGAACGCGTTCGCGCTCCTGATCCTCTTCTCCGTGGTCGGCGCGTGGCTCGTGCGCCACGAGGGCTTCATCGTCTTGCGCCGCCTCCGCGACCAGGTCGACCGCGGCCACCTGCCCGGCGACGAGCTCATCGAAGGTGGCCTGCTGCTCGTCGCCGGCGTGTTGATGCTCACGCCGGGCTTCGTCACCGACGCGTTCGGCATCCTGTTGATCTTCCCGCCCACGCGCGCGCTCGCGCGCATCGCGCTCAAGCGCCGTCTGCACACGCGTGCGCAGGTGTTCGGCATCGGTCCGTCGCCACGCGGCGGTCCGCCGGGATCACCCGGCGCGCCCGGACCGCGCTGGAACGACGGCGACGACGTCATCGACGTCTGACGGATCGCCGCGCGCGCCGGCGCGCGCGGCTAGATGCCGCGTAAGAGTTCGGCCGCGACAGGGCAGTCGGTGCGGGCGATCGCGTCGGCCGGTGCCTCCACACCGCGTGGCCCCGCGATGCGATCGACCTTCGCGATCGGCAGCACCGAGCATGATTCGTCGTCGTGCACGGCCGCCACCAGCGCGTCGGCGAGCGGTTCCGGCAACAGACGGCTGAGCGGCGCTACGACCCACACGTCGGCGCGCGGCACTTCGGCGATGGCGTCGTGGATCGCGGCATCGACGATCGCGACGCGTGGACCTACCGCGTGAGCGGGAACGAGCAGGATCGACACGCCGGCGTCGGCGAGCTCCCACGGATCAACGAGCGCGGCGCGTGAGCTTGCTCGTCGCGACCGCGTGCGATCGTCGGGATCGACCACGGCGAGCGCGTCGAGGTCGGGGCGTTCGTCGAGTGCCTGTTCGAGCGCGTCGGACCAGCCGATCACGCCGAGATGCTCGCCTTCACCTTGAAGGCCGAGCGTTGCCGCCAAGCGCGCCGCGGTGCGATCGCCATCAACCGTCTGCGCGCACGCCCGTGCAGCAGCCGCCGGGTCGGCCGCGCACAGCACGTGCGACACCAACCACCACAGGCCACCGTGATGCCGATGATGCGCGAGCAGCTGGCGCGCGGCCACGAGGCCGGCTGGTTCGGTACCGAGCACGGCCAGTGCACCGGCCGCCTCGGCGACGAGCTCGTCGTCGTCGCCACCACGCCGCGCCATGGAGCGCAGCCACTCGAACGGGTTGCCCATCGAGATCAGCGCTGGTGCCCAGGCTCCTTGGGCAGCCCGAGCACGCGCTCACCGAGGATGTTGTGCATCACCTCGTCGCTGCCGCCGGCGATGCGGCCGCCGGGCACGCCGAGGACCATCTCCGACCATGCGAACGTGCCCCACTCGCCGGTGTCGGCCACGAGGCGCGGTCCGAGCACGTCGCCGACGAGCTTCGAGGCCCGCTGCATGTTGTTCGTGCTCGCGAGCTTCGCGATGGACAGCTCGGGACCCGGTGTCTGGCCCGCCTTGACCTTGCTGACGGCGCGCAAGTTGTTGAGGCGCGCCGCTTGGCTGTGCACGTAGTAGTCGGCGAGCTTCTGGCGCATCACCGGCTCGCGGTCGACCCCGTAGTGCTTGGCCATCTGCACGAAGCGCACGAAGGAGCGGTCGCTCCCGCCACCGCCACCGCCGCCGGCACCGATGGCCATGCGCTCGTTCATCAACGTGGTGAGGGCCACGCCCCACCCTTCGTCGACGTCGCCGAGTCGATGCGAGTCGGGAACGCGCAGCTCGGTGAGGAACACCTCGTTGAACGACGCGCCGCCCGTCATCTGGCGCAACGGTCGCACCTCGATGGCCGGGTCGCGCATGTCGATCAGGAACATCGTGAGGCCCTTGTGCTTGGGCTTGTCGGGCGACGTGCGCGTGATGATCTCGCCGATGTCGGAGAACTGCGCGCCGGATGTCCAGACCTTCTGGCCGGTGAGGATCCACTCGTCGCCGTCGCGTACGGCGCGCGTCTGGATGCCGGCGAGGTCGGAACCGGCAACGGGCTCCGAGAAGAGCTGGCAGCCGATGATGTCGCCGCGCCACAGGGAGCGCAGGTACCGCTCGCGCACCTCTGGGATCGCGTGGGCGAGGATCGTGGGCGCGACCATGCCGAGCCCGATCACGAACGGGCTCTCGTCGGGGGTGCGGTACTGCGCCGCCGCTTCGTTGTAGGCACGCTGATGGTCGGCGGTGAGCCCGCCGCCACCGAATTCGACGGGGCCGGTGATCCATCCGAAGCCGGCGTCGAACACGGTGTTGCGCCACTGCTTGGCGCGAGCCACGAGGGCGTGCTCTTCGTCCTTCGAGCGCTCCTCGAACATGCTGACCCGGTCGGAGCCTTCACCCCACCCGAGCTGCTCCTCCACGCGGCGTTCGCAGTGCGCGTCGAGGAAGGCCCGGGCGTCGGCAGCGAAGTCGGAGATCGAGATCATGGCCATTTCTCGACGGTACACCGGGTGGCGCGGCGCAGTCAGAGTGCGAGCGAACCCGCTGGCCGACGTGCCGGTCGTGACGCCTCAGCCGCCGGGAGCCTCGACGGGAAACGTCGTGGTGGCGCGCACGGCGCCGAACAGATCGCCGAGTGCTTCGAGCGCGCCGCGCGCCGCGGCGAGGGCGGCCAGGTTGCCGCGCAGGATCAAACGGTTCGTGTCGAGGGCCGACTGGGCGTTCAGCTCGCCGCGGGCGAGGGCGCCGGCGGTGCGGCGGTCGGTGGTGATCGAGATCCCTGGGCCCGCAGGCGCGGCGCCGACGACCACGCTCATGCGGGCTTCGGCCAACGCGACGTGCCACACGACGGGCCCGTGGGCGTCGTCGCCGGCGACCGTGATCGTGACCGTCACACTGGGGGCGGCACCGCTCGCCGCGGCCCGCTCGCCAGTGGCCTCCTCCGCGCGGATCTGGGCCGCCGCGGCCATGGCCGCCAACCACTCGGGGGAAAGAAACGCGACCACGCCGGCCGGACGCTACCGACCGAGACGGCCCGCCCGGGACCCATCGGTCGCGCCACCGGCAGGCCCATCAGTCGATCGAACCGGGGCTCGGCACCGTAACCTCTCGTGATGGCACGTGGCCCCGCGCGCTTCCCCGCCCCGCTCAGCGGCGTGGTCAGCCGCACCGAAGTTCGGATCAGCGCGCTGCTCGACAGCGAGCGGGCGCGATGGTTTGCCGTTGATCCGCTGCTCGCCGATCCCCTCGACGCGCTGCGCGATCTGGTGCTCGCGGGTGGCAAGCGATTGCGGCCCGCCTTCTGCGCGGCCGGTTTCGTGG
>JADGOO010000123.1 GCA_017882905.1 Acidimicrobiia bacterium
CCAGCAGGCCCGAGCGGCTGTCCATGAGGACGTGGTCGCCGGGCCGCAACGACACGTCGTGCAGTGACGCCGCGATCTCGGCCACGCGCTCCTCGTCGGCGCGGCCCAAGATGAGCGCCCGCTTGCCGTCCTCGAGGAGCTCCTTGAACGTGACGACCTCGCCCTGACGCTCTCCCCCGCGGGCCAGCACCACGTTGAGCGATTCGTTGAGCACGACCTCCTGGCCGATCGCGAGATCGTCGAGGTCGATCTCGGGATGCACCGCGACCCGCATCTTGCGGCCGGCCGAGAACACGTCGATCGTGCCGTCGTCGTTGATGCCGAGGAACGTGCCGTAGCCGTTCGGCGGCATCGTGAGCTTCTCGACCTCTTCGCGCAGCGCGGCGATGTGCTCGCGCGCCTCGCGCAGGGTCGCGGAGAGCTTCTCGTTCTGGCTCACGGCCTGGGCGAGCTGGCCTTTGGTCTCGAGCAGGCGCTCTTCGAGGGTCCGTACGCGCTTCGGTGCGTCCTGGAGGCGGCGCCGCAGCACCACGATCTCCGACTCGAGCGTTTGGATCTCTTCGCGGAGCTCCGCCATCTGAGGGTCGGAATCACCGCGTCCGGTGGCCGTTGGCCCGTCGGGGTCGGACGGCATGCGCACCTCCTGGATGGCCGCTGCAGCTCGCCGCGGCGACCCTAGTCTCGAGTCCGTGCACACCGTGACCATCCGGTACCTTGTGCACGGTGTTTCATTTACCACGCGTGAACGTGGTAAATTACTCCCCAGTCGGCGCCGAAGAGCGGTCTGACCGTCTCATCGGCGGCGCGAACCTCCAGTCGAGCGAGAAGCGAGGATCTCGGACATGAAGGTCTGGATCGACCAGGATCTGTGCACGGGCGACGGGCTCTGCGAAGAGATCTGCCCCGATGTCTTCACGCTGCTCGACGACGGCCTCGCGTACGTCAAGGAAGGCGCCAAGGTGTTCTCGAACCCGGGCGGCGCCGAGGGGTTGGCCAACATCCCCGAGGGTCAGCTCGAGGCCGTGATCGAGTCCGCCGAGGAGTGCCCCGGCGAGTGCATCTTCATCGAGGCCGAGTAGCACCCAGGCACTGCCCGCTCAGTCGAGCACGCACCCACCGGTAGGCGCCGGCTGCGCGGCCACCTCGCGGAGCCCGGCGCGGATCTCCGCCGGGCTGAGCGCATAGGCCGTCGAGGCGTCGCCGGGATCGACCGCGAACGCCATGCCGATGACGCGTCCCGCCGCGTCGGCGAGCGGACCGCCCGAGTCGCCGGGAGCCAGGCGCGCCGCCAGCACGAGCACCGACCGCCGGCTCGTGCCGGTCCGGTAGATGTCGGTCCCGATCGCGGTGATCGTCTCCCCCACGCGGGCCGGCGAGACCACCAACGGGCCGCCGGCCGGATGGCCGTACACGGCGCCGGTCTCACCGATCCGCGGCTCGACGAGTGCCAACGAGGGTTGTGCCAACCCCGGTACCGACAGCACGGCAACATCGCGGTGCGAATCGAACGCCACCACGTCGGCGCGGTGCCGAACGCCGTCGTCGCCCGTGACGGTGGTGGCGCGCTCACCGGCCACCACGTGCGCGTTCGTGACGATCAGACCGGGTGCCACGACCCAACCGGTACCCGACTGGATCAGGTTGCACGCGATGCCGCGTACCAACACGACCGAGCGGCGCACGCGTGCCGCCACGGCTGGCGGCGGTCCCGACACGGGTGGCGGTCCGGGGTCGGGCGGTTGGGCGAGCGGATCGAGCGCCGACGGGTAGGGCGCGCGCACCACGGAACGACCCCACACCGCGAACGAGTCCGGTTGGACCGGCGCGAGATCGTCGATCGCAGCGACGATGCGACTCGTGCGCGCGGCCCTCGCCGGCCAGCCCGGCAGCGCCGCCAGCGACGGCACCAGCATCCAGACGAGCGCGAACGCACCGAGCACGCCCGCCAGTGCCCCCGCGGCGCGGTCGGCCCGGTGGGGCGAGACGCGCCGCCGTCCGATCAGGCGAGCGATCCCGAGCGCGACGCCGTGACCGATCGATGCGGCGAGCATCAAGAACAACGCGGCGGCGAGCACGCGTGAGTCGGCGTTGCCGCCCCCCACGTAGGTGACCACCGGAGTGACGAGCGGGACCGCGGCGAGCAGGCCGAGCGCGACGCCGATCCACGCGGCCACGCGGGCGAGGAAGCCGGTGCGCCATCCGGCGATCCCGGCGCCCACCGCGAGGCCGAGGATGAGCGCGTCGAGCGAGTTCACTCCGGGACGAGCAACCGCGCCGTCGTGAGAAAACCGGTGTGCGCCACCATGCGATGGTCGGGGCGCACCGATGCGCCCTCGACGTGCCAACCCCGCTGCAGGACCTCGAGGCTCTCCATCATGCCGAACGGCGAGTCGACGAGCGCCTCGCGGAGCTGGGCCACCTGGCCGATCGTAGGCAGGTACGAGAGCATGATCCCGCCGGGGCGTAGCGCCTTGGCGGCGTGCTCGACCACCTGCCACGGCTCGGGCAGGTCGAGAAGGATGCGGTCGAGGTCCTCGAGGTCGATGCCCGCGTAGGTGTCGCGGATCTCGACCGTGAGCGGCACGTCGGAGCCGAGATACGCCTCGACGTTGCGTTGCGCGCGGTCGGCGAAGTCTTCACGAACCTCGTAGCCCATCACGTGCCCGGTCGGGCCCACCGCACGGAGCAGCGCCATCGTGAGCGCACCCGACCCGATGCCCGATTCCAGCAGCCGCGCGCCAGGGAACACGTCGGCGAGCACGAGGATCGGCCCAAGATCCTTCGGATAGATCACTTGCGCACCGCGCGGCATCTCGAGCACGTACTCGGCGAGCGTGGGGCGCAACACGAGGAGACGTTGGCCGCGCGTGGTGCGCACGGTGATCCCCTCGGGCTTGCCGATGAGCGCATCGTGTTCGATCACGCCCGCGTGGGTGTGGAAGGCACCACCTTCGGCGAGCACGATGAGGTGCCGTCGACGCTTGCTGTCGACGAGCAGCACGCGCTCGCCGGCGCGCAGCATCGTGCTCACTTGGGGTTCGGACGGACGGTTACCTCGAAGCGGTCGCCCGGCGCGAGCCGCTGACGCCACACGACCTCGGGCTTGCGTGCGCTCATGCGCCGGAGCAGGCGCACCGTGCCCGCGCCGATGGCCAGCATCGCCCAGCCGCGCGAGCCACTGAGTCCTTTGCGGGTCCCGGTGCGCAACAAGTAGCCCAGGAGTCGTTCCATGTCGTGGCTCCCGCCGTGCTCAGATCCGCCGGATCTCGATCACCGGCGTGCGTCGCTTGCCGCGCCGGCGGCCGAGCATGTACGCGGTGAGCACCAGCGCCGCACCGATTGCGACGGCGACGACGGGCGCGAGGCTCTTCGCCTGACCGACACCCTCCTCGACGGGTGCCGCGACCTCGCGCAGCTTCGCCTCGATGTCGTCCTTGGTGATGCGTCGCTGCTCGGTCATCGGGGTGTGCTCCTCGTACGCTTGCGGCGGCTGCCCGCCGACCACGACAGGAAGACGACGACCCCGAGCACCACCACGACGATGGCGTACGGCGCCCACGCCGAGTTGCCTCGGCCGTCGACCCACTCCCATCGACTGGTCTGCAGGAACCGCAGCAGTCCGATCGCGCAGAACGTGACACCCACACCAATGGACAGCGCGCCGCCGAGGCCCCAGGCGACCCACCGGCCGAGGCCTTTCAGCGGATCGAGGGTCTCCTGCTTCGCATAGCCGATCACAAGATCCTTGAGCTCTTGGACCTGCTGTGACGCGGACTTCTCAGCCATCGGACGCCCTGTCTAGTCGATCGGCACCGCCGGATCCCCGCTCGCGTCGAGCGCCGTCGGCGCCGCGATGGCGCGCGTCGCGCCAAAGGTGCTCCAGCGCGCGCACGGCGCGGTGCGCGCTCGGGTAGCAGAGTCGACCCGAGGCGCGCACTGTGGCCGGGCCCGCGTTGTCGGGATCGGCGGTGGCCAGCTCGGTGGCCGTGAGGATCGGCTTGCCCGTTGCGACGCTGATCTCGGCTGCGGCCTGCGCGAAGCGCGCGTCCTGGCGCTCGTGATACGCGACGATGCGGTCGAGGCCGTGATCGGCGAAGAAGGGTCCTGCGCGCATGAGCCGCGCCTGGTTGCTCTGGATCCCGAGACCGAGGTAGACGATCGCGTCGACCTCGGGGTGCTCGGCGACGAGACGCAGCACTTCGGGGATCGTGTCGCGAGTCTCGCCTCCGGCGAGGTCGATCGGGTTGTTGCGGCTCCAGCGCGGCGGGAGGTGTTCGTCGATCGCGTCGCGCAGATCATCGGGCAACGCCAGCAGCTCGAGCTCACTCGCTGTGATCGCGTCGGCCGTCACGACACCCCATCCGCCCGCGGTGGTGACGACCACGGTGCGCGGACCGCGTGGGAGCGGTTGGGTCGCGAACGTGGCCGCGGCCTCGAACGCCTCCTCCACATCGAACGCGCGCGTGATCCCAGCCTGACGGCACATGCCGTCGAAGATGCGATCGTCGGAAGCGAGGCTCCCCGTGTGGCTCGCCGCGGCGCGCTGACCGCCCGAGGTGGTGCCGCCCTTCAACACCACCAACGGCTTGATCGCCGTGACCGCTCGCAGCCGTTCGAACAGCTCGCGCCCGTCGCGCACGCCTTCGAGGTACGCAAGGCTCACCGAGGTGTGCGGATCTTGTGCGTACCACTCGAGATAGTCGGCAACCGTCGTGGCCGCGGCGTTGCCTGCGCTCACCGCGCGACTCACGCCCACACCGGTCTGCGCGGCGAGGTTCATGAAGCTGCTGACGAAGTTGCCGCTCTGGCTCGCGATGCCGATGCGTCCGCCCGGCGGATACGGAGCCACGATCTGCGCGCACAGCTTGCTCGGCGTGCTGATCACACCCTGACCATTGGGGCCGGCGAGCAGCATGCCGAGCTCGTCGGCGAGGGCCGTCAGCTTGCGCTCCGCGTCGACGCCCGCCTCGCCCGCTTCGCCGTAGCCCGCGCTGGTCACGAACGCGGCGCGGATCCCCTTGCGCGCGCACGCCCGCAGCACGTCTTCGTTGGCGGCGGCCGGAGTGCAGACGAACACGAGGTCGTACACACCCTCGTCGAGCTCGTCGAGATCGCGAACGGTCGACACGCCGAGGACGACCTCACCCTCGCGATTGCTCGCCGCGACCGCGCCCTGGTACCCGCACGCCAAGATGTTGTGCAACGCCACGAAGCCGAACTTGCCCGGGTGCGAGCTGGCGCCCGCCACCACCACGCCGCGCGGGTCGAACAGCGCTTCAAAGCTCATGCCGCGAGCTCCACCAGCGCGTCGACGGCGATCGGCCGTCCGTCGAGCGCCGACACGACCAACGGGTTCAGGTCGACACTCCGCACACCGGCGTTGGCGATCGCGAGCTGGGACAGGCCGAGGAGGACGGCCCGCAGGCCGGCGCGGTCGACCGCCGGCTCGCCTCGGAACGGCCCGAGGAGCGCCTGGGTGCGCAGCTCCGCGATCATCGAATCGGCGTCGGCTTCGGTGAGCGGCGCGAGGCGGAACACCACGTCGGCGATCGCTTCGGCCAGGACGCCCCCCACGCCGAGCATGACGCACGGACCGAACTGCGGATCGGTGAGGAGACCGGCGATCAGCTCGCGGCTCCCACTCACCATCGGTGCTACGAGCACGCCGACCGCACCGTCGTCGACGGTCGCTCGAGCGAGGAGGTCACCGGCGGCCGCGTGCACGGCCGCGTCGTCGCCGAGGTGCAGACGCACGAGCCCACGCTCTGTCTTGTGCGCGATGGCGGCGCCGCACAGCTTGGCCACCACGGGGAAGCCGATCTCACGCGCCGCGGCGACCGCGGCCGCCGGATCGCTCACCACTCGCTCGTCGAGCAGCGGCACTCCATGGCGGGCCAGCAACGACTTCGAGTCGGCTTCCGAGAGCGTGGGCATCGGCGGCGCAATGTAGTGGCGCCGGTCCCCCACCGTTCAGGTGGGGCGGTGGCTGGCTCAGACTCGCGAGTCGCGGCCCTTCCAGTGCTCGTCCCGCAGCACCCGCTTGAGCAGCTTGCCGCTATCGGTGCGGGGAAGCTCGGCGCGCAGCTCCCAAGTGCGGGGCCGCTTGTAACCGGCGAGGCGCTCGGTGGCGAAGATGGTGAGCGACTCGATCTCGATCGTCTCGCCGAGCTTCGGTTGCACGATCGCATGCACGGCTTCGCCCCACTCGTCGTCGGGGATGCCGAACACTGCCGCGTCGAGCACCTGCGGGTGTGCGTAGAGCACCGCTTCGATCTCGGCCGGGTAGATGTTCACGCCACCCGAGATGATCATGTCCTTCTTGCGGTCGCAGATGTGCACGTAGCCCTCGTCGTCGACGTAGGCCACATCGCCCACCGACTTCCACTGCGTCTCGTCGTCGAGCTCGGTGAGCTGCTCTGAGGTCTTGTGGTAGCCGTCCATCGCCAAGCCGGTGCGCACGAACAGCTCGCCCGCCTCGCCGGCGCCGCCGACGCTGCCATCGTCCTTGACGATCCGGACCTCGATGCCGCCGTACGGCTTCCCGCAGGATCCTGGTTTGCGGAGCTGATCCTCGGGGCGCAACACGGTGTCGACGCCGAGCTCCGTGGAGCCGTACACCTCGAACAAGAAGCCGTCGCCGAGCTTCTCGATGACCTCGCACTTCAACGAGTAGGGCACGGGCGCGGCGTTGGCGATGAGGCAGCGCATCGACGACATGTCAGCGGTGGCCAACACGTCGCCGGGGAGCGACACGATCCGCTTCAGCTGCGTGGGCGCGCTGAAGGTGTTCGTGACCCGGTGCTCGCGCACGAGCCGGAGCCACGCGGCCGGATCGAACTTGCGCAGCACCACAACCGGATTGCCGAGCGTGTGGCTCATCGACGCGAACGCGAGCGGTCCCGAGTGGTACAGCGGACCCGTGGTGAGGTGCACGTCGTCGGGCTGACCGAGCCCCAGCTCGGTCAGCAGCGCGAACACGATCGCTCGATCGGTGCGCGTGCGCAGCGCGCCCTTCGGCTTGCCGGTCGTGCCACTCGTGTAGATCATCTGCGCGCCGGCCTCCGACGCGTTGACCTCGCCCGTCGGCTCGGCCACCGGCCGGTCTGCGATCAAGGATTCCCACCCGACGAATCCCTCAGGCGCCGGCCCGCCGTACGCCACGAACGTGCGCACCTTCTGCATCTCATCGCGCGCCGAGGCCAGCAACGGCGCCTGCTCGGCATCGGCCACCACGATCGTGGCATCGCTGTTGTCGACGACGTAGGCCATCTCTTCAGCGTTGAACCGGTACGAAAGCGGCACAGCCACGAGTCCGAGCTTGCGCGCCGCATGCAGCGTGACGAGCACCTCGAGTGAGTTCGGTCCGCACCACACCAGGCGTTCGCCGGCAGTGGCGCCACCTGCCGCGAGGCCGTGCGCCACCTTGTTCACCATCGCGTTCAGCTCGGCGAACGTGGTCGTCGATGGTGTGGCACCTCCGCTCGCGTCGACGATCACGGCGACCTTGTCGGGGTTCGCGTCGGCGTGGACGGCGAGCACGTCGGGGGAAGCGTTCACGTTGCGTAGCCTACGCAGGATGTCGTTTGCCGTGCGGGGAGTCGTCGAGGGCTTCTACGGCGCGCCATGGTCGCATTCGGAGCGACTCGGCATGCTCGAGTTCCTCGGCGCGCGCGGCATGAACGCCTACGTGTATGCACCGAAGGACGAGCCGAAGCATCGCCGCGAGTGGCGAACGCCCTACGACGCCGACGAGCTTCGCTGCTTTCGCGAGCTCGCGGCCGCAGGTGCGCAGTCGGGCATTCGCGTCGCGTTCGCGGTCTCGCCCGGCCTCGACATCGACTATGAGCTCGAAGGTGACCGCGCGGCGCTCGAGCGGAAGTGCGCGGCGATGCTCGATCTCGGGATCTCGTGGTTCTTGCTCGCGCTCGACGACATCCCGATGCGCCCCGGGCTGGCTCAGCTCCAGGCCGCATCGGCGACGGCGCTGCTCGAAGGGCTTCGGGCGCGCGACCCCGACAGCCAGCTGTGCTGCTGTCCGACGGAGTACCTCGGAGTGCAGCCGTCGAGCTATCTCTCGAAGCTCGACGCGGGTCTCCACGCCGACATCGACCTCTTGTGGACCGGCCCGACGGTGTGCTCGCCGACGATCACCGCCGACCAGGCCCGCGCCTGGCGCTCGGGCCTCGGCGACCGGGGCGTCGTGCTCTGGGACAACGTGCCCGTGAACGACGGCACGATGGAGAGCCGGTTGCACCTCGGCCCGTACGAGGGTCGCCAACCGGCCCTGGTTGAGGAGCTGCGCGGCGTGCTCTGCAACCCGATGTCGCAGCCACGCAGCTCGCGGGTCATGCTCGCCACGGCTGCCGAGTTCCTCTCCTCACCCGACGACTACGAACCCGACGTCGCGTGGTCGCGAGCACTCGCCACCGCCGACGACGATTCATTCGGCGCGCTCGTCGCTGCATGCGCCGACGGCCCGATGCGCTCTCCCAACCTCCTCGCGCTGCACCAGCTCGTCGACGCGCTCGACGACGAGATCGGCGCGCCCGGCTGGGTTGCGGCGCTCGATGCCCTTGCCGGCCACCTGCGAACCGCACGCCGCGCGGCCGACGAGCTGCTGGCGCGAGCAGAGCACGGAGAGGCACTCGCGATCGAGGTGGCGCCATGGGCGCAGTGCCTGCGCGACGAGGCGGCCGCGGGGCTCAGCGCGGCGAAGCTGCTGCAGCACTGCCGGCCGGTCGCCGCGGTCGACGACGCGGCCGGCATTCCGACCGGTTGCGCCAAGGGACCCGACCCCAACAGCGTGTTGGCCGACGCGTTTGCACTCTTGTTCACCTGGGGCGCCGCACGCCGTTCCGAGCACGTGGTCTTCGGCCCGCGCTTTGCGATCTACCCCGCGATCGTCGCGGTCGACGGGATGCCCGGCACGGCCGCGCTCGACGGACGTGCCGCGGTGGTCGAGGACGCCAACGCCATCGACAAGCTGTGCCGCCTCGCGCTCGCCGTCGCCGACGACTGGCGCGTCGACGACGATCGAGCCGTTCGCGTCTTCGTCGACGGGGAGCAACGCGGCATCGGAGCCCAGGGCGAGTTCGACGCGCGGGGTCGGATGGTGCTCGTCCGGACCGGGCGCGCCGCGACCCGCATCGACCCTTCGGTCGCGCTCCCGTTTCGCGATGCGAGATTCGCGTGACCGGCTTCGGCACACAGCGGTCCGGCGTGTCGCTCTCGATCGTGATGCCGGCGTTCAACGAAGCCGAGATCCTCGCGACCTCGGTCGGAGACGTGGTCGACGGCCTTCGTTCGCGCGGTGTCGACTTCGAGCTCATCGTGGTGGAGAACGGTTCGTCCGACGGCACGTTGGCGATCGCTCGGGATCTCGCGACCCGCTACCCAGAGCTGCGGGTGGAGCACCGTGAGATGGCCGACTACGGCGCGGCGCTGCGCCAGGGCCTCCTCCACGCCACGGGCGAGCTCGTCGTGAACTTCGACTGCGACTACTACGACTTCGAGTTCCTCGACAACGCTGTCGGGCGGCTCCGCGAGGACCCCGAGATCGCGGTGCTCGTCGGCACCAAGCGCGGCGAGGGCGCCGACGACCAACGCGCCCTTCCCCGCCGGATCGTCACTGCGGTCTTCTCCACCATCCTGCGCGTCGGCTACGGCTTGCAGCTCTCGGATACGCACGGCATGAAGGCCATGCGCCGGGAGGTTGTGGAAGCGCACGCCCGTTCGTCGAAGCTCGGACGGGATCTCTTTGACACCGAGCTCATCCTGCGAGTGGAGCGCGCGGGTCTTGTGACGGCCGAGGTTCCCGTCACGGTCGAGGAACGCCGGCCGGCACGCACGTCGATTGCTCGACGCGTCCCCCGAACCGTGGTGGGCTTGGTGAAGCTTCGAGGCGCGTTGCGATGAACGCGATTCGAGGTGTCCTCGGTGCCACCGGCTCGCACGGCACCGTGCACTTCGAACACGGCGTGATCTCGGCTGTCAGCACGAGCGACCCGTCGAGCGCAGGCGCGAGCGGCGCGGTCGACGTCGGCGACGCCTTCATCGTGCCCGGCTTCGTCGATCTGCAGGTGAACGGTGTCGGTGCGTTCGACTTCGGCTCGGCCGCGGACGAACAGGGCATCGCTCGTGGTCTCGATGCGATCACGGCGTCGGGCACCACGACGTGCCTTCCCACGATCGTCACCGCGCCACTCCGGCAGTACGACGCGATGCTCGATCGCGTGCGAGCGTCTCGGGCGCTCGACGACGCGTCGTCACGTTGCAGTGTTGCGGGCGTGCACATCGAAGGCCCGTTCCTCGGCGGCGCGCCCGGTGCGCACCCGCGCGAGCTGATCCGCGATGTCGACCTGCACTGGCTCGACGGCCTGCTCCGGCGCCACCGCGACCTGATCCGCATGTTCACGATCGCGCCCGAGGCCGATCCGGATCTCGCGGGCATCCGGTTGATCGCCGCGGCCGGCGTCGTCGTTGCGATCGGACACAGTGTCTGCTCGTGCGCCGAAGCGATCGCCGCAGCTGATGCCGGTGCGCGCGCGGTCACGCACCTGTTCAACGGCATGAGTGGACTGCACCACCGCACACCTGGCGTGGTCGCGGCCGCGTTGCTCGACGACCGTCTCACGCCCACGCTGATCGCCGATCTGGTGCACGTGCACCCGGCCGCGATCCTCGTCGCGCTCGCTGCGAAGCGCGATGTCGTGGCGATCACCGACGCGGTCGCGCCGGCGTCGGGCGCGTCGGGTGGCCTCCACATCGTGGAGCGCGACGGTGCCGCGTACCTCGACGACGGCACACTCGCCGGATCCGTGTTGACGATGGACGCGGCGCTGCGCAACCTCGTTGCGATGGGAGTCTCCTTCGACCGTGCGCTCGCCATGACCACGACGGCACCCTGCGAACTGGTTGGCCTCACGGATCGGGGGCGTCTGGAGCCTGGTGCCCGCGCCGATCTCGTGGTCCTCACGCCCGACACCCTGGCTGTCGACCAGGTGTGGATCGGCGGCGAACGAGTGCGGTGAGGGCCGGCGCCAATCGTCGCGGCGGGTAGCGTGCCGGCCGCATGGAGATCGTCGCCGCGTTGTTCATCGACAACATCAACTTCCGCCGCGAGTGGGAAGGCGGACCCACCAAGATCGACATCACGGGCGCCTACTTCTCGACGACGGCCACGGCGTTCCCCACCACGCTCACGCCCCACCTCGTCGTGCTATTGCGGGCGGAGAGCGAAGGCGCACGGCACGGAACGCTCGAAGTGGTGTTCCGCCGCGAAGGCGAGACCGACGAGGTGGGCCGCCACCGGGCGCCGGTCGCGATCCAGCCCCCCGGCAAGTTCTTCTACCAGCTCGTCAAGCCCGAGCTCACGTACGAGGGTCCGGGAACGATCGAGGCGCACTGCACGATCCCGGAGTCGGGATCGACCGTGGTCGTCCCGCTCACGGTTCTCGTGTGACGCGCCCGGCATACCTACAGGCAGTCGTCGCGCCTGCCGAAGCCTGACGCGCCATGGCGATCTACGCAGCAGCCCTCAGCCAGCACCCGGTCCCGGTCGAGGCGGTCGGTGAGTGTGCAGGCCAGCTGCTCGAAGCACTCGGCGGCGCGCGGCCCGACCTGGTGGTGGCGTTCGCGAGCCCCCACCACACCGGCGCGTTCACCGACATCGTCGCGTCGTTGCACAGCTTGTTGTCGCCTGGCGTGCTCACCGGCTCGACTGCCATCGCGATCGCCGGCGGCGGCCTCGAGGTCGAAGAGGAACCGGCCTTGTCGGTGTGGGCGGCATCGTGGGGTGGCGGTCACGCGCGAGCGTTCCGACTCGAAGCCCAGCCCGATTCCGACGGAACGCGGATCATCGGCTGGCCCGACGACCTTCCGCCGCTCGGCACGCTGATGCTGCTCGCCGACCCGTTCAGCTTCCCGGTACCCGAGCTGCTCGAGCTCTGCAACCGCTCGGCGCCCGGGCTCACGATCGTCGGTGGCAACGCGTCGGCCGCGCGCGGCCCGGGCGGCAACCGCCTCGCGCTCGATTCCAGCGTCTTCACCCATGGCGCGATCGCCGTGCTGCTCGACGCGTCGGTGCCAGTGTGGACCGCTGTCTCGCAGGGCTGCCGCCCGATCGGCCAGCCCTTCACGGTGACCGCCTCCGACCGGAACTTCATCCTCGAGCTCGCGGGCCAACCGGCGGTGAACCGGCTCCAGCAGGTCGCGGCCGCGATGCCCGGCGAGGACCGCGAGCTGCTCCGGGGTGGGCTGCACGTTGGCATCGTGCTCGACGAGCACAAGATCGACTTCAGCCGCGGCGACTTCCTCGTGCGCAACCTCATCGGTGCCGACCCCGAGCGCGGCGCGCTCGCCGTGGCGGAGCGCATCGAGGTCGGCCAGACCGTGCAGTTCCACGTGCGCGATGCGCAGTCGGCCACCGACGACCTGCGAGCTGTGGCCGGCCGTGCGCTGCACGGCGATCGGCACGCTCGTTCCGCGCTGCTGTTCACGTGCAACGGTCGTGGTGCGCAACTGTTCGGAACACCGAACCACGACGCCGGGCTCATCCAGGATCTCGTGCACGGCGGTCTCCCACTGGCGGGGATGTTCTGTGCGGGCGAGATCGGTCCGGTGAGCGGCCGCGCCTTCCTCCATTCGTTCACCGCGAGCCTGGCGGTGTTCGGCGACGAGATCGTGCTCGAACCCGAATAGTCCTCGTCGCTCGGGGCACCACGTAGTGTGCGTTCTCCCGGGAGCTGCGGAAAGGGGCCGAGCACCGTGCCCGAAGACGTCACCCGAGGCGCGCCCAGCGACCTCGAACAACACGCCATCAATGTGATCCGCGCGCTGGCGATGGATGCCGTGCAACAGGCGAACTCGGGGCACCCCGGTACGCCGATGGCACTGGCCCCGCTGGCGCACGTGCTGTTCACACGCGTCATGCGCTACGACGCGGCCGCGCCCGACTGGCTCGACCGCGACCGGTTCGTGCTGTCTGCCGGTCACGCGTCGATGCTGCAGTACGCACTGCTCTACCTCTGCGGGTTCGGCCTCGAGCTCGACGACCTCCGGCAGTTCCGCCAGTGGGGTTCGGCCACGCCCGGCCACCCTGAGCGCGGCCACACCAGGGGCGTGGAGATCACCACCGGTCCGCTCGGGCAGGGCTTCGCGAACGGTGTCGGCATGGCGCTCGCCGAGGCGCACCTCCGCGAGCGCTTCGGTCCCGAGGTGTGCAACCACCACGTGTTCGCGATCTGCAGCGACGGCGACTTCATGGAGGGCGTCAGCCACGAGGCGGCCTCGCTCGCCGGCCATCTGCGCCTCGGCCGGCTCGTCTACGTGTACGACGACAACCACATCACGATCGACGGACCGACCGAGCTCGCGTACACGGACAACGTTCCCCAGCGCTTCCAGAGCTACGGCTGGCACGTGATCGAGCTCGGCGAGCGCGCCAACGACCTCGATGCGCTCGAGGCGGCACTGCGCATGGGGATGGCCGAAGACGACCGCCCCACCCTGATCGTGCTGCGCAGCCACATCGGCTGGCCGTCGCCGAAGTTCACCGACACGTCGGATGCCCACGGCAACCCCCTCGGCGCCGACGAGATCAAGGTCGTCAAGGAGCTCCTCGGTCTCGACCCCGACCAGTCGTTCTCCGTGCCCGACGAGGTGCTCGCCTACTACCGCACGGCCGGCCGGCGCGGCAGCGCGCTGCGGACCGAGTGGGAACAGCGCACCGGCGCCTGGGGCCGCTCGAACCCGGAACGGGCCACCGAGCTCGACGCGTGCATCTCCCAACGCGGGCTCGACGGCTGGGAAGCCAAGCTGCCGTCGTGGCCCGCGGGCGAGTCGATCGCGACGCGCAACGCGAGCAAAGAGGTCTTGGGCGCCATCTTCGACGTGGTTCCGGCGTTGGTGGGTGGCGCCGCCGACCTCACCGGCAACACCGGCACGCTGGTCAAGGGCGCGGGAATCGTCTCGGATGCCTCCAAGGCCGGACGGGTCGTGCACTTCGGGATCCGCGAGCACGCGATGGGCGCGATTGCCAACGGCATGTCGTGCTCGGCGTTGCTCCCGTTCGTCGGCACGTTCTTCGTGTTCTCCGACTACATGCGCCCACCGGTGCGCCTCGCCGCGCTGTCGCAGCTCAAGTCGGCGTTCGTCTGGACCCACGATTCCGTGGGCGTCGGCGAAGACGGTCCGACCCACCAGCCCATCGAGCACATCGCATCGCTGCGCGCGATGCCCGGCTTGTGTGTGATCCGCCCCGCCGACGCGAACGAGACCGCGCACGCATGGCGCGTTCACATCGACGGCACCGGGCCAACGGCGCTGTTGCTCTCCCGCCAGAACATCCCGGTGCTCGAGGGCACCGCGGAACGGGCTGTCGACGGACTCCCCCGCGGTGCGTACGTGCTCGTCGACGAGCACGACACGTCGGCACTCGATCTCGTGATCATCGGAACCGGTGCCGAAGTGGCGCCGTGTGTCGGCGCACACGACGCGTTGAGCGCCGAAGGCCTGTCGGTGCGTGTCGTATCGATGCCGTCGTGGGATCTGTTCGAACGCCAAGATGCCGAGTACCGCGCCACGGTGCTCCCTCCCGGCGCGCCGACGTTGGCCGTCGAGGCCGCGTCGAGCTTCGGCTGGTCGCGGTACGCCGACGATGTGATCGCCATCGACCGATTCGGCGCGTCGGCGCCGGGCAAGGTCGTGCTCGACGAGTTCGGCTACTCACCCGACTACGTGGCCGCCCGCGCCCGCGCGCTGCTCGGTCGTGCCGACCCGCCGCCGAGCACTCCCCTCCATCCCGCCGGACCTTGAAGCGAGACGGCATGCGCTCAGCGATCTGGAAGCTCCTCGACTTCGGGCAGAGCCCCTGGTACGACAACCTCACCCGAGCGCTTGCGCAAGGCGGCTTGCGCGAGCTGCTCGAACGAGACGGCATCCACGGCGTCACGTCGAACCCGACCATCTTCGAGAAGGCGATGGGCGCGGGTACCGATTATGACCAACAGCTCGCCACGTTGCTCGCGAGCAGTGCGTCGGTCGAAGACGCCTACTGGGTGATGGCGATCGACGACATCCGTGCCGCGTGCGACCTGCTGCGCGCCGCGCACGACGCCACCGATGGTCACGACGGCTTCGTGTCGCTCGAGGTCTCCCCCGAGCTCGCCAACGACACGCCGGCCACGATCGCGCAGGCCAAGGAGCTCTGGGGTCGCGTCGATCGCCCGAACTTGATGATCAAGATCCCCGCGACGAAGGCGGGCCTGCCCGCGATCACCGCCACGATCGGGTCGGGCATCAATGTCAACGTCACGTTGATCTTCAGCCTCGAGCGGCACTCCGAGGTGATCGACGCCTATTGGAGTGGACTCGACGCACTCGCCGCGAGCGGCGGGAGTGTCGACCGCGTCAACAGCGTTGCGTCGTTCTTCGTGAGCCGTGTTGACACCGAGACCGATCGCCGCCTCCCCGAGGGTCACGTGCTGCGGGGCAAGGCCGCCGTCGCCAACGCGAAGCTGGCGTACCGCCTCTTCGAACGCCGCAGCCAGGAACCGCACTGGCAGCAGCTCGCCGCGCAGGGCGCCACCGTGCAGCGCCCGCTCTGGGCGAGCACTTCCACGAAGAACCCCGCCTACTCCCCGACGCTCTACGTCGACGAGCTCATCGGCCGCGACACCGTCAACACGTTGGCCCAGGCATCGGTCGATGCCCTGCAGACGCACACGGATCTGCACGCCGACTCCATTCGAGCCGGCGTCGAGGACGCCGAAGCCACGATGGCCGCGCTCGCCGCGGCCGGCGTCGACTTCGACGATGTGACGGCAACGCTCGAACGCGAAGGCGTCGCATCGTTCCAGCAGAGCTTCCGCGACGTGCTCGCGACACTGGCCAAGAAGGCTGAGTCGCTCCGCTAACGCGCGCCGCGCTGGATCTCCTCGAAGTGCTCGATGAGCGCTCCGAGCGACGCATGCGCGTTGACGCCGCTCGGGTTCGGCATCACGTAGGTGGCCGCGTCACCAAACCGTTCGGTCTGCCATCCGGCGCGCGCGCCAGGATCGACCGCGCTGCGGTAGCCGCTGACGCCGAGGAAGCACACCACGCCGGGCGCGAGCCACTCGACGAGTGCGCGCACGCGTGCGGCGCCCGCCGCGAGCTCGTCGCGGGTCAGCGCGTCGGCGCGTGGAGTTGCCCGTTTCACGAGGTCGGTGAAGCCCACGCCGTGATCGGTGAACGCGGCGATCGGATCGCGATCACGCGAGACGAGGCCGGCGGCGAGCGCGGCCGGCCAGAAGCGGTTGCCGGGACGAGCGAAGCCGACACCGGCGTCGGCGGCGTACAGCGACGGGTTCAGTCCCACGCAGAGCACTCGCATCCCGGCGCCGACGATGTCGGAGAGCGTGCGGTCGCGACGACCCGCCACGTCGAGCCACTCGTCGCCGTCGTCGTAGGCCGCTTCCACTGCGAAGCCGGCGCCCGTGGCCACGCGCACGAGGTGCTCGAGGTCCCAGCCACTGAAGTAGCGCCCCGCGAACGCATCGGTAGCCGACGCAACGTGTCGCGCGCTCGTGACGCGCATGCGCAATGGCGCCCCGAGGACGAGCACGCGGTGGAGATCGCCAAGCGCGAGCGGCAACCGTTCGCCGGGCACGTGCATCAACGACTTGTGCGCCCACGCCCCACCGAACACGCCACGCGCGAACGGCAACGCCTCGAGATCGGCTGCGAGCAACAGCGTGCCGGGCGCGACGGCGCGCGCCTCGCGCACCATCGCGAGCGCCGCGTCGAACGCCACGAGAGGCGCGCCGAGCGCGGCGGCGTGCCAACCCGGTCCGCAACCGACGTCGAGGCGGAGCGCGCCGTCAGGAACTTCGGCCGCGAACGCGGTGGGGAGGGCGAGATCACCGGCGCCGCGTTCGCGTGCCCATCGTTGTGCCCCTCGCTCATAGATGTCGACGGTGGCCGGATCCATGCCGCTCCCGGTGATGCGCGCCGTTGCCGGCGATCGGCTCGTACTATCAGGACCCAGTGACCCCCGACGCTCGATTGCCGCCCGGTGCCGTGCTGATCGTGCTCGGTGCGACGGGCGATCTCGCGCACCGCAAGCTGTATCCCGCACTCGGCTGCCTCGCGGCACGGGACCAGCTCCCGTCGAGCTTCTCCGTGGTCGGCATCGCGCGCACCGAGATGTCTGACGCCGACTTTGCGCACGAGGTGATGGAATCCATCGCCAAGGTGCACCCCGACGCCATCGCAGCGGTCAATGCCTTGTCGCCCACGATCAAATACGTGACCGGCGAGTTCGACGACGCGAACGCCTTCAAGCGCCTGGCGAGCGTGCTCGACGCACTCGACCATGACCACGGTGCGAACGGCAGTCGCGTCTTTTACCTGTCGACGATCCCGCAGCTGTTCGAGGCGGCGATCGGAGGGCTGTCGGGCGCGGGCCTCAACGTGGATCCCGAAGGCGGCTTCAGCCGGATTGTGATCGAAAAGCCGTTCGGTCACGACCTCGCCTCGGCGCGCGAGCTCAACGACTTCGTGCACACGCACTTCGAAGAGCGTCAGATCTTTCGGATCGATCACTACCTCGGCAAGGAGACGGTGCAGAACGTCCTCGCGCTCCGCTTTGCGAACGCGATCTTCGAACCGGTGTGGAACCGCCAGTACATCGATCACGTGCAGATCACGGTCGCGGAATCGATCGGCGTGGAGCACCGAGGAACGTTCTACGAGCAGGCCGGAGCGCTGCGCGACATCGTGCAGAACCACGCGATGCAGGTGATCTCGCTCATGGCGATGGAGCCGCCTGCTTCATTCGACGCGAACGCAGTACGTGACGAGAAGGTGAAAGCGCTGCGCTCGGTCGAGCGCATGTCGCAGATCGATGTCGGCATCGCCGTCGTGCGCGGCCAATACGGCTCCGGTGCGGTCGACGGCGTCCCGGTACCCGGCTATCGCGAAGAGGAAGGCGTCTCGCCGACCAGCGAGACCGAGACGTTCGTGGCGATGCGCATGATGATCGACAACTGGCGGTGGGCCGGCGTGCCGTTCTATCTGCGGGCCGGAAAGCGCCTCGCCAAGCGCGTGACCGAGGTGACGATGCGCTTCAAGCCGGTACCGCACCTGCCGCTGCCCACGAGCGCCGTCGACTCGGTCGAACCGAACGCGATGATCCTTCGCATCCAGCCTGATGAGGGAATCCGCCTCGAGTTCGGCGCCAAGGTGCCCGGAACTGGCTTCATGGTGCGCACGGTGGGTCTCGACTTCGCCTACCGCGAGGGCTTCACCGAGCAGGCGCCGGAGGCCTACGAACGCCTGCTGCTCGACGTGCTCGTCGGTGATGCCACGTTGTTCATCCGCGAGGACGAGGTCGACGTGGCCTGGCAGATCGTGCAACCGATCGTCGACGCGGTGGGCCGCGGCGGCATCCCCAGCCGCACCTACGCGTCGGGGACATGGGGACCCACGGCCGCAGACGCCATCCTCGACGCCCACTTCGACTCCTGGCGCAACCCGTAACATCTGCGCCCTAGAGTGCGGAACGTGCTGACCGCCTCCGAGCTCTTCGAGCTCGTCGACGCGCCCTTGCCCGAGCTGATGGCGCGCGCCGCCCGCGTGCGCGATGAGCAATTCGGGCATCGGGTGACCTTCTCTCCCAAGGTCTTCATCCCGCTCACGATGCTGTGCCGCGACCGGTGCGGCTACTGCACGTTCGCCAAGCCGCCGGCGCGGCTCGACACGCCGTACCTCGAGCCCGAAGCGGTGCTCGACATCGCGCGCCGCGGCGCCGCCATGGGTTGCCACGAAGCCCTCTTCACGCTGGGCGAGGCACCCGAGGCGCGCTACCCGCAGGCGGCGGCCTGGCTCGAGGCGCGTGGGTACGCCAACACCGTCGACTACCTGGTGGCCATGTGCCGCCTCGTCGTCGAAGAGACCGGCCTGCTCCCGCACGCCAACCCCGGGGCGCTCGACGAAGCGCAGCTCCGAGCGCTGCGGCGTTGGTCGCCGAGCCAGGGCATGATGATCGAGACGTTGGCCGACCGTCTCTGCGAGCCCGGTGGCCCGCACCACGGCGCGCCCGACAAGACCGCGGCGCGCCGCCTCGCCACCCTCGACGCCGCAGGCAGCGCCAAGGTGCCGTACACCACCGGGATCCTCGTCGGCATCGGCGAGACTCGCGCCGAGCGCCTCGAAGCACTGGTGGCGATCGCGTCGGCGCATGCCGCGCACGGACACGTGCAAGAGGTGATCGTGCAGAACTTCCTGCCCAAGCCGGGCACGAAGATGCACGACGAACCGCCGTGTCCACGCGACGAGTTCCTCTGGTCGATCGCGGCCGCCCGAATCGTGCTGCCGCCGAGCGTGCACCTGCAGGCACCGCCGAACCTCTCCGCGCCCGACGAGCTCGCCACGTTGCTCGCCGCGGGCATCGACGACTGGGGCGGCGTGTCCCCCGTCACCATCGACCACGTGAACCCCGAGCGGCCCTGGCCGGCGCTCGACGCACTGCGCGATGCCACGGAGGCCGCCGGCCACGTGCTCGCGCCGCGGCTCACGATCTATCCGGAGTTCGTCGTACGGCCCGACGAGTGGATCGACGCTGACCTCCGCTTCACGGTGCTGGTGCGCAGCGACAGCGAAGGGCTGGCCCGTGACGACCACTGGGCAAGCGGGGGCGACGAGGCTCCGCCGCAGCTCATCCCCTTCGACCGCCCCGCCTCCACCGACGGCGCCGTGCGCGAGATCCTCGACGGCGTGATGAGCGGCGACGTGGTCGAGCTCGCCGAGATCGAGACGCTGCTGTGCGCCCGCGGCCGAGACGTTGCCGCGGTGTGCGAGGTGGCCGACCAGCTGCGGCGCGACGTGATCGGTGACGAAGTCACGTTCGTGCGGAACCGCAACATCAACTACACGAACGTCTGCACGTTCCGCTGCAAGTTCTGCGCGTTCAGCAAGGGACCGCTGTCGCTCAACCTGCGCGGGAACCCGTACCTGCTCGAGCACGAGGAGATCCAGCGTCGCGTCGTGGAAGCCGTCGAGTGCGGCGCCACCGAGGTGTGCCTCCAGGGCGGCATCCATCCCGACTTCGACGGCGACTACTACCTCGGTGTCGTTCGGGCCGTGAAGGAAGTGGCGCCCCAGATCCATGTGCACGGCTTCACGGCGCTCGAGGTCACCGAGGGCGCTCGGCGCCTCGGAGTTCCGCTGTCGGAGTACCTCATCGAGATGAAGGCGGCGGGCCTCGCTACGTTGCCGGGCACTGCGGCCGAGATCCTCGACGACGAGGTGCGCTCGGTGATCTGCCCCGACAAGGTGAACACCGAGGAATGGCTGTTCGCGCACCGCACGGCGCACGAAGTGGGCCTGCGGTCGAACATCACGATCATGTTCGGCTCGGTCGAGCGGCCTGTGCACGTGGCGCGCCATCTCGTGCGCACGCGCGCGCTGCAGCGTGACACGGGCGGCTTCACGGAGTTCGTGCCCCTGCCGTTCGTGCACATGGCCACGCCGATCTTCCTACAGCACAAGGCGAGGCCCGGTCCCACGTTCCGCGAGGTGTTGCTGATGCACGCGGTGGCGCGCATCGCCTACCACGGCGTCATCGACAACATCCAGGCGAGCTGGGTGAAGTGCGGTGTGCACGGTGCCCGGCAGATCCTCCAGGCCGGCGCCAACGACCTCGGCGGCACGCTGATGGACGAGAACATCTCGCGCGCCGCGGGCGCGAACCACGGCCAGGAGCTCGACGACGCGCAGTTCGCCGGCATCGTCGAACCCATCGGGCGCACGCTCGCGCAACGCACCACGTTGTACGGCCGCACCATCACAGTCGGTCGGCGCCTGCGCCCTGTCGACGATGACGGCCTCGCTGCGCGCCACGAGCCCGTGAGCATCACGCTCGCGCGCAAGCCGGCATCGCTGCCCCTCTAGCAACCGATCGCGAGACGCCTCGATGAGCGCGACACCCAGCACCACCGACTTCGACGTCGTCGCGATCGGCAACGCCCTCGTCGACGTGATCAGTCACGAGCCGTTCGAGCAGATCGCCACGCTCGGCCTCGACCCCGGGTCGATGACGCTGGTCAGCGCGGCCACCGTCGACCAGGTGTACGCCCGCATGGGTCCGGCGACCGAGGTGTCGGGCGGTTCCGCCGCCAACACCGCCGCAGGCGTGGCGCAGTTCGGAGGTAGGGCGGCGTTCATCGGGCGAGTCGCCGACGACACGTTCGGCCGCCTGTACGCGCACGATCTCCAGAGCGTCGGTGTGCAGTTCGCGAGCACGCCGGCGAAAGGGGCCACGCCCACCGGTCGTTGCCTCGTGCTCGTCACACCCGACGCGCAGCGCACGATGTGCACCTACCTCGGCACCGGCACCGAGCTCGACGCCTCTTACGTCGACGACGACCTCATCGGTCGCTCCGCAGTGCTCTACCTCGAGGGCTACCTGTGGGATCAGCCGGCCGCGATGGTCGCGTTCCGCAAAGCTGCCGCGGCTGCTCACACTGCCGGGCGCAAGGTGGCGTTGACGCTGTCCGACAGCTTCTGCGTGCAACGCCACCGCGACGCGTTCGTCGATCTCGTGACCGGAGCGGTCGACATCTTGTTCGCGAACGAGAGCGAGATCACGGCCCTCTACGAAGTCGACGACTTCGACGCGGCGTTGCAACACGTTCGTGGCCACTGCGAGATCGCAGCACTTACCCGGAGCGAGAAGGGTTCGGTGATCGTGGCCGGCGACGAGGTGCATGTGATCGACGCACATCCGACCGCGGTCGTCGACACCACCGGCGCGGGCGATCTCTACGCCGCCGGGTTCCTCTACGCGTACACCCACGGGCACGACCTCGCGACGTGTGGCTCGCTCGCGAGCGCGGCGGCCGCCGAGGTGATCTCGCACATCGGTGCCCGACCTGTGGCCGATCTGCGGTCGATCGAAGCTTCCGTGCTGGCGGCGCGGCGCGCCTGAGGCGCTCGGCCGTGACGGCACCCGCGATCGATCTCATCGGTGTCGACGGTGACGACACGCTCTGGCACAACGAGGCCTATTTCCGGTTGAGCGAGGCGCGCTTCGCCGAACTGCTGTCGCCCTGGGCCGACACCGACACGCTCACCGAGCGGCTCCTCGCCACGGAGCGCTCCAACCTCGATCACTACGGCTACGGCGCGAAGGCTTTCGTGCTGTCGATGGTGGAGACGGCGCTCGATGTCACCGACCGGCGCGTGAGCGGCGCCGTGGTCGGCGAGCTGCTCGCGCTCGGTAAGCAGATCCTTGCCCAACCCGTGGAGCTCCTCGACGGCGTGAACGCCACGCTGCCCGTGCTCGCGGAGATCGCTCCCCTCGTGCTGATCACCAAGGGTGACCTGATCCATCAGGACGCCAAGGTGGCGGGCAGCGGCCTCGGCGACCACTTCAGCGGCGTCGAGATCGTCAGCGAGAAGGACGTCGACACCTACCGTCGGGTGCTCGCCCAGTACGGCGTCGCGCCGGCTCGCTTCGTGATGGTGGGCAACTCGGTGCGATCCGACGTGCTGCCCGTGCTCGAGCTCGGCGGGGCCGCGGTCCACGTGCCGATCGAGCACGGCTGGGTGCACGAACATGCCGATCTGCCGGCCGGTGCGCGCTGTTGCGAGGCCGAAGGGTTTCGTGACGTGCCCCGCTGCGTGCGCGACGTCGCGGCCCGGTGAACCCTAGAGTCGCCGCGAACATGCAACGTCTACCCCGCTATCGCACGGGTGACCCCACGCTCGACGAGCAGATCGTCGCGCTCCTCGACTCACTCGGGGCGATCGACGACGCCGACCTCGTCTTCGAGATGATCGTCTCGGCAGTGCGCCTGGCCAAGGAACCCGCCAACCGCGGCGACCTCAAGATCGCCAACGCCGCGCTGAAGGAGATGCGGCACGCGTTCAACGTGTTCGCGCCGTACCGCGCCACTCGCAAAGCCGCGATCTTCGGATCGGCGCGCACCCGAGCCGACGACCCGCTGTACGTGCAGACCGTGCGCACCGCCCGCAAGCTGGCCGAGCGCGACTGGATGGTGATCACCGGGGCGGGGCCCGGCATCATGGAAGCCGGCATCGAGGGCGCGGGCGCCGACAACAGCTTCGGGGTTGGCATCAAGCTGCCGTTCGAGGCCACCACGAGCCAGTTCCTCGCCGATGATCCCAAGCTCATCGTCTTTCGCTACTTCTTCACGCGCAAGGTCACCTTCGTGAAGGAAGCCGACGGGTTCGTGCTGCTCCCTGGCGGCTTCGGCACGCTCGACGAGTGCTTCGAGCTGCTCACGCTGATCCAGACCGGCAAGGCCCAACCCGGTCCGATCGTGCTCCTCGACGTGCCCGGCGGCACGTACTGGACGTCGTGGCTCGAGTTCATGCGCAACGAGCTCGGCGCCCGCTCGTACATCTCGGCCGAAGACCTCACCTTGATGACGATCACGGACGACGTCGACGAAGCCGTCGATCACGTGGCCGGGTTCTTCGTCAACTACCACTCGCAGCGCTACATCGGTGGCGACCTCGTGCTGCGCCTGCAGCACGAGCCGAGCGACGCGCTCCTCGACTCCCTGAACCACGAGTTCGCCGACGTGTTGATGTCGGGCAAGATCGAACGGACGACGGCGAGCAAGGCCGAGGTCGCCGAGCACGACGTTCCCGACCTACCTCGGATCAAGCTGCGCTTCGACCGCTACCACTTCGCCCGTCAGCGTGCGCTCATCGACGCGCTCAATCGCGGTCACGCAACGCATTGATCGCCTTGCTGATGGCGCGGCGCGCCTGCAGCAGCCGGCGTTCCTCGGCCTTCACCGTCGCGGCGCCGTCGCCGTCGGGGTCGGCAGCCAAGGCACGGAGCCGGTCGTACGCAAGGTCGCCGATCTCTTCTTCGAGGGCCGCCAGGCGCTCGATGATCGGGTCGTAGGTACCGCCCATCGGATCCTCTCGCGTCATGTGGGTCTGGAAACCGGCTCGCGGCTGAGCGCGCGTGCGGCGAGCTCAGCCGGGTGCTCCACGACGAAGCCCGCCGCGGCAAGGTGGAAGGTACAGCCCGGGTTCGCGCTACAGACAACGGTGTCGGCATCGGCGCCCGCTTCGCGCAGCGCGCCCGCCTTGCGGGCCCGGATCGACTGCGCCAGCGCGGGCTGCTGGACGCTGTAGGCGCCGCCCGCGCCACAGCACAGGCCGTCGTCGGCCGTCTCGGCGAGGCGGTAGGCGCGGCCGAGGAGGTCGCGCACCGCAGGATGCGCCTTCTGCACGTGCCGGAGGTGGCACGGGTCCTGCACCACGACCCGCTCACCGGTCGCCACGAGGTGCTCGGCGGCGCCCTGGCTCACGGCGTACTCCGAGAAGTCGCGCACCCGGGCGGCGAACGCGGCCGCCTCCTCCGTGCCGAGGAGATGGCCGTAGTCACGCAACGCGGCACCACATCCCGCGGCGTCGACGACGATGGGTGCAGTTCCCGGCATCGAGTCGATCACGCGCCGGGCGAGCTTGCGGGCCTCGTCACGGCGCCCGCTGTGCACATGGAGCGCTCCGCAGCAGTCGCCGCCCGGACCGGGCCGCGACGCGCGCACCCCGACGGCGCCGAGCACCTCCAAGGCGGCACGATGCACCCCACGCTGCCACGCGTCCATCACACAGCCGGTGAAGAGCCAGGCGTCGGCGGTGGCATCGCCGGACGGCGCCGTGAGCGGCGTGCGCAGGTCGGCGGCCCGCAAGCGCGGCACCCCGAGCCGGCGCGGCACCAGGTGCACGTGCTGCGCAGCCCAGAGGAGCCACGTGAGCGTGAGGAGCACGCGGTGGCGCGTGAGCACCCATGACAACGCAACTCGCTCGGTGGCGCGCCGCGCGAGTGGTGACCGACGCGCATCCGCGATCGGCTGCGATGCCAGCGCGGCGCGTGCACCTTCCATCAGGTGTCCGAACGGCACGCCCGACGGGCACGCGGCTTCGCAACCTCGGCACTGCACGCATTCCTCCATCGCGCGTACGAATACGCCGTCGAGGGGCACGACGCCCTGTTCGACGGCGCGCATCGCCGCGATGCGGCCGCGTGGCGACGCGATCTCGAGGTTCGTGACCCGATACGTCGGGCAGTGCGGAAGGCACAGGCCGCACGCCACGCAGGCGACCAGCTCGTCGGGATCAAGGCCCAAGGGGGTGCTCACAGCGGCACCCGCCCCGGCGCGAGCAAGCCTCTGGGGTCGAAGGCCGCTTTGACGCGTCGAGCAAGGTCGAGGTGCGGCAACGCAGTTCCGAAGCCGTCGCAGCCGTCGCCGCCCGCTTCGCGGAGCATCCACGCACCGCATTCGTGCGCGCCGGTCCGCGCCGCGAGCAACGTGGTCGCATCGTCGGCCGCCACGTGCACCGTGCCCACGCCCACTTCGGCGAGCCAGCGCAACCCCGAGATGGCGCGCAGGCGAATCGCCAACGCGCCGAGCTGGGCAGGATCCACGGAGATGCGGCCGCGATGCGCGGCATCGGGCAGCGGTGGAGCGGCATCGACCGGTTCGCCGAGCTCGGCTGCCTCCGCTTCTGCAGCCAGATCCTGTTCGTTGCCCTCGGCCAGCACCCATGCGTCGCGGCCGTCCCACAGGATCGCGGCGGGCCGCAGCATCGCGGTCCGGAGGTTGCCGGGAAGGTCGGGCGATGACACTCGATACCACGCGCTAGCCGCCGGGAGCGGCCGGCACCGCAAGATCAGCTGGAGCATCACCGCGAGTGTGCCGAACGAGCCGACGAGCAGGCGCGGCACGTCGTAGCCGGTCACGTTCTTCACCGTGGGCCCGCCGGCTTTGAACAGCGTCGCCTGGCCGTCGATCGCGTCGACCTGCAGCACCGCGTCTCGCACCGGACCATGGCGCAGGCGCCGAACGCCCGACAAGCCACAGGCGATCACGCCACCGACCGTCGCTGTCGGGTCGCGTGGATCGAGCGGCACTTCCTGTCCGGCTTCGGCCAGCGTTGCCTGCAGCTCGCGTACCGGCGTCCCGGCCCACACGCGCACCGTGAGGTCGGCCGGCTCGTAGGTGACGATGCCGCTCGGCACGCGCAAGCGCGTGCACGTCGCGAGCGTGGGATTCCCGACGGCGTCGTGGGTGCCGGCGCCGGTCACGACCACGTGCTCACCGTCGCGCAGCGGCGCGCCGATCTCATGGGCGACCTCTCGCAGCTCCATCAGATCCATGCGCCTTCGGGAACGGGCCGGCGGCCGATCTCACCGCACCGCGATCCCGCAGGGAGCACCTTGGCCGGGTTGGCCAGCCCGTCGGGATCGAAGGCGTCGACGAGACGGCCCTGCAACGCGAGATCGTCGGGGCTGAAGAGCAGTGGCATGAGGTCGCGCTTTTCGAGACCCACACCGTGCTCGCCCGACAGCACGCCACCGGCGCGGATGCACGCGGTGAGGATTCGATTGCCCGCTTCGTGCACGCGTTCCCACACACCCGGCACGCGCGCGTCGAACACGATGAGTGGATGCAGATTCCCGTCGCCCGCGTGGAACACGTTCATCATCGTGAGCGCGCACTCGTCGGCGATGGCGTACACCTCGCGCAGCACCGTCACGAGCTGGGTGCGAGGCACGACCGCATCGTGCAGGTAGTAGTCGGGTGCAATCCGAGCGATCGCACCGAACGCACTCTTGCGGCCCTTCCACAAGAGCTGGCGCTCGGCTTCGTCGGCTGCGACCCGAACGTTGCGCGCGCCGTGCGCCATGGCGAGATCGCTCACCGCGGCCACGTCGGCGGCCACACCGTCGGCCAGGCCGTCGAGCTCCACGAGGAGCACGGCGTCGGCGTCGCGCGGGTAGCCCGCGCCCACGAAGTCCTCCACTGCCCGCGTGATCTCCGCGTCCATCATCTCGAGCGCCGCGGGCAGCACACCGGCGGCGATGATGGCGCTCACCGTGGCCGCCGCGTCGTCGATGGCGGTGAAGTCGAGCAGCAGGGTGCGCACGGTCGGCGGGTTCGGTTGCAGGCGAACCGCGATCTTCGTCGCGATGCCCATGGTGCCCTCGCTCCCGACGAAGACACCCCGCAGGTCGTAACCGGGCGTGTCGGGAGCGAGCCCTCCGAGCCGAGCGGTGGTCGCGTCGGGGAGCACCACATCGACTGCGAGCACGTGGGCGGCCGTCACCCCCGACGCCAGACAGTGCGGGCCGCCTGCGTTCGTGGCGACGTTGCCGCCGATCGTGCAGGCCTGTTGCGACGACGGGTCGGGTGCGTAATGGAGCCCGTAGGGCGCCACCGCGCGGCTGAGATCGAGGTTGAGCACGCCCGGCTCGACCCAAGCTCGGCGACTCGCGACATCGATGTCGAGGACCCGATTCATCTGGGTCGTGACGATCACCAGCGGCTCTTCCATCGGGGTGGCGCCACCCGCCAGCCCCGTTCCGCTTCCTCGCGCCACGAACGGCACGCCATGCCGGCGAGCGGCCGCGACGGCTGCCGCGACGTCGTCGGCATGGCGCGGGAAGCAGACCGCCGCGGCGGCACCGGCCTGCACGCCTGCGTCGCGCGCGTACAACGCGAGCTCGAGCGGTTCGGCGCGCGCTCGATCGGGGCCCATGGCATTGGCCAGGTCGGCGAGCAGATGGTCGAGCACGGCGATGCGCGCAGGCTACTGGTCATGGTCTGCACAGGATCCGCCGCCGGCTCGGCGAAGGTTGTCGATGCACGCGACGCGTCGACGCGACGACTACCGTTGCATCCGTGTCCGGAGCCGTCCGCGAGTGGGTGACGATCGCCGTTCCGGGCAAAGAGCGCAAGCGGTGGCAGATCGACGTCACCTTCATGCTGTCCGGTTACAACTGCATCTACGGCTGCGGCTGTCAGGGCGTGCTCACCGAGCCCACGCCCGATGAGGTGCAGGGGTGCTGCTCGTACGGCGCGCATGCGCACGACGACAAGGACAAGCGCCACGTGGAGAAGATGGCGCGCAAGCTCCTGCCCGAGGAATGGCAGTTCCGCGAGATCGGCCGCAAGAAGGGCGTGTGGGCGAACGTGGGCAAGGAGGCCCGGACTCGGCTCGTCGAAGACGCCTGCATCTTCTTGAACCGCCCCGGGTTCGAAGCCGGCCCTGGCTGCGCGCTCCACGTGCTCGCGCCGAGGCTCGGCGTGCACTTCAGCGAGACGAAGCCCACCGTGTGCTGGCAGGTGCCCCTGCGGGCCGAGCCCCGCGACGAAGACGACGGCAGCGAGACCACGGTCCTCACCGAGTTCGGCCGCGACGGCTGGGGCGAAGGCGGCGAAGAGTTCGCGTGGTGGTGCACCGAGTCACCCGAAGCGTTCACGGCCAGCGAGCCCGTCTACAAGTCGATGGCCCACGAGCTGCGCCGGATGCTCGGCGACGCCGTCTACGAGGAGCTGGCCGCCTATCTCGACCAGCGCGTCGACTCGAAGGCGCCGTCGATCCCGCACCCCGCTGAAGTTCCGGTCGCGATCGGGCGCACGCGCACGCATCGCGACACGTTCGGCTGAGCGCACGGTACGGCCCTCGATCCGCCACCTTCGATGAGCCGGGAGGCCGTCCGGTGCCCATGTATGCGTTCGAGGGTCTCGCGCCGCGAGTCGATCCGGAAGCGTTCATCGCGCCCACGGCGACGCTCGTCGGCGACGTCGTCGTGGAAGCCGGCGCGTCGGTCTGGTACGGCGCCATCGTGCGCGCCGACTATGCGCCTGTTGTGGTGCGAGCGGGCGCCAACGTGCAGGACAACGCCGTCGTGCACGGCAGCCCCGGTCTCACCACCGACATCGGTCCGGGTGCCACCGTCGGCCACGGTTGCGTCATCCGCGGCGCGTTCATCGGTGCTGATGCCGTGATCTCCTACGGCGCGGTCGTCCTCGAAGCGGCGCGCATCGGTGCCGGCGCGCTCGTCGCGGCCGGTTCTGTGGTCGGCGCCAACACCGAGATCCCCGCCGGCTTCCTCGCCACCGGCACCCCGGCACGCGTGAAGCGCCCTGTGGCCGGCAGTGGCGCCGAGCTGTGGGCGAGCGTCACGGGTTCCGATTCCGAAGACCTCGCGCACCGGCATCGGGTCGGCATCGAGCTGATCGGCTGATCAGCCCCGTGCCGACACGCGGGCACCACCGTCGGCCACGAGCGTCTCGCCGGTGATCCAGCTCGACGCATCGGAGCAGAGGAACAGTGCCGCCGAGGCGATGTCGTCGGGCACTCCGAGTCGCCCGAGCGCGTGCCCGCGAGCCATCGCCGATTCGTTGGGCTCCCACAGCGCACGAGCCATGTCAGTCTTCACGAGCCCCGGCGCGACTGCGTTCACGCGCACGCTCGGCGCCAGCTCCATGGCGAGCTGCGCAGTCAGATGCGTGAGCGCTGCCTTCGACACGTTGTAGGCGCCGATGTTCGGCCCGACACGCAGACCGCCGACCGAGACCACGTTGAGGATGACGCCGCCGCGGTCGCGCATCCCCGATCGCCACGCGGCTTGCGCGAAGCGCAACGGTCCGGCGATGTTGACATCCCAGACCTTGGCGACGGTGCCCATGTCGGCATCGATGAGCGGACCGAACTGCGGGTTCGTCGCCGCGTTGTTCACGAGGATGTCGATCGAACCGAGCTCGCGCACGCAATGCTCGACCGCGCCCTGGGCCACCTCGGGGCCGCCGGCCGAGCCGGCGAAGACGGCAACCCGGGCACCGAGCGCCGTGAGGGCGCTCGCGGTCTCCTCCAGCGCATCGGGCTTGCGAGCGTTCACACACACCGCCGCGCCCGCGCGTGCGAACGCTTCGGCGATCGCGCGTCCGATGCCGCGGGTGCCGCCCGTGACGAGGGCCACCTTGCCGTCGAGGCGCAACACCTCGTGGGGATCGATCACAGCAACCTCACCACCGACTCACAAGTACAGACCGGTGCCACCCTCGGCCTTGGGTGACGCCACCGCGTGCACATCGC
>JADGOO010000124.1 GCA_017882905.1 Acidimicrobiia bacterium
CCCGGGTGGTCGTCACCGGAGCCCGCGGCATGCTCGGCCGCGAGGTCGTCGAGCGATTCCAGGCTGCCGGCCACCACCAGGTGATCGCCTGCGACCACGCGTCGCTCGACGTCGGCGACCGCGACGCAGTGTGGCAGGCGCTCACGACCGCGCAGCCCGAGATCGTGATGCACTGCGGCGCGTACACGGCCGTCGATGCCTGCGAGAGCGATCACGACCGCGCCTTTCGCGATAACGCCCTCGCCGTGCGCAATGTGGCTCAGGCGTGCGCCGACATCGGCGCGCACCTCGTGCACGTGAGCACCGACTACGTGTTCGACGGTACCAAGATCGAGCCGTACCACGAGTGGGACGAGCCGAACCCGCAGTCGGTGTACGGAGCGTCGAAGCTCGCCGGAGAACGGGAAGCGGTCGCTGCGCTTGGCGCGCGCTGCACCGTCGCCCGTACGTCGTGGGTGTGTGGCCGGTACGGCAACAACATGGTCAAGACGGTTCTTCGTCTTCTCGCCGCGGGCGACGGTCCCTTGCGCTTCGTCGACGACCAGCGCGGCTGCCCCACGTTCGCCGACGACATGGCGGCCATGCTGTACCGGCTCGCGATCGAACGTCGCGGCGGCGTCCACCACGTGACGAACCAAGGCCCGGTGAGCTGGTACGGCTTCGTGCGCACGGTCGTGCAGCGCGTGGGTGCCGATACCGGCCGCGTCGAGCCGATTCGCTCGACCGACCTGCAGCCACCTCGGCCGGCGCCCCGGCCCGCGAACTCGGTGCTCGACAACGCTGCGTTGCGCCTCAGCGGCATCCCGCTGCTCGCGCCGTGGCACGGCGACGCGCTCGACCGGTGCCTCGCCGCCATCAACGCTGGGGCGTGAGCACCACCGCCAACGGCGGAAAGTCGGGAATCGTCGCGAGCTGCGCCACGAGGGCGCGCAGAGCCGGGTCGTTCGCCACGTGGCGCCGCAGCTCGGCAAGCGACTCCCGCGGGAGCTGCGCGGCACGCGTGCGCAGCGCGCGCTGCTCCGGCGTGAGCGGATCGACCACCGCGAGCACGCGCGAACCGGCGGGCGGCGTGTACCCGCTCGGCGCGGCCACCAAGGCCACGTGGGCCGCACCCGCGGGATCGACACGCCAATCGCCATAGCGCACGCGGTCGTCGAGGTTGTCGGCGACCACCACGTGCACGCCGCGCCGCACCAGCGCGAGCGTCAGCTCCGACCGGCCCGAGATGTTCGCGAACACGGCGCTCGGCACCTCGCTGCTCACGAGCACCGGAGTGCCGAGCGACCGCAGCTCCGGCGCGACACGCGCGCCGAGGCGCTCGATGGCCCGCGAATCGGGCGGCGGCCCGAGCGGCTCCGACGCCGTGTTGCGCACGCTGACGACCGTGGTCAGCGCGATCACCACCGCGAGCGCGCCGACCACACCCGCGGCCACACGCCTCCGGACCGGCGGAGGCAGGGCCGCCCACGCGCACGCACCCCCGGCCATCCACACGACGATCCCCGCCGGACGGCCGAAGTAGGGGAACCACTGGAACACCTCGCCGACCACTCGCGAGTACGCCACGACGTAGAGCGCGGCCATCAGCAACGCCACTCCGGCGAAGACCGCGGCGCGCCGCGCACCGCGGCGCCAGGCCAAGCCGGCCGCGACGAGCATCACCACGAGCGCGACCGGGACGAGCGGCGCGGCCGCGAGGCGGATCGTGCTCACGAACGTGTTCAGCGGCACCCGATCGGTGAGCCAGGAGCCGCGCGGCGACATCTGGAGCGAGAGCAGCCGGTAGCCGCCACGCCAGCCGAGCGCCGTGTCGCCGCCGCGCGCGAAGTCGAGCACGCGGCGCAGATTGCCGCCGCGGTGGACCGCGATGTCGATCGCCGGCGGGAGCCACGCAACCACGCCGACGCCGACGGCGACGCCGACCGGCCGTCGCCACGTGGCCCAGGCGATGCGTTCGCGCCGGGCCCGCACGACAACGGCCGCGAACGCCACGACCGCGAGCACGAACGCGACGAGCGACACTGCGAGCACGACCTCGGCTGCGAACGAGGCGAACACGGCCACGGCAACGAGCGACCACAGGTGCCCGTTGAGCACGTCGACCACCGCCACCGCGAGCGCCACGAGCGCCAAGATCACGATCCACGGCTCCCAGGGATTCGCCAAACCGTGCGCGCCCATACCGTGCAGCGCCAACGAGAGCACGGCCGCAGCTCCCATGGCGCCCACGAGCCCGGCGCGGCGCCGAGCGATCACCATCACGAAGACGACGGCCGCGGCGTTGATGCACAGCGCGCCGAGCTGCAATCCCCACGCCTGGCTGCCGGCCAGCCGGTACGGCACGGTCAGCGCGTACAGCAACGCCGGGCCGGGTTGATTGAACCCAAAGCGGTCGTACGACCCGACGAGCGGCGTGTGCGCGGTTCCCACATCGCGCACGCGCAGCTCGATGAGCGCGTTGTCCGAATCGATGGGTGCGTGGCTGCGTCCGACAATGCGCACCGCAGCCACCACGAGCGGGAGCAGCAGCAGCGCGAGCACTCCGATCGCGAGCCATCGCTCGCGCCGGTCGACCGTGGTGTTCGCGGCTACAGCCGCTCGACGATCGCCTTGGCGAACTCCGAGCACTTGACCTCGTGCGCGCCTTCCATCTGGCGCGCAAAGTCGTAGGTGACGACCTTGTCGCCGATCGTCGCTTCGAGCGCACGCACGATGTCGTCGGCCGCGCCCTGCCACCCGAGGTGCTCGAACATCATCACGCCCGACAAGATCACCGAACCCGGGTTCACCTTGTCCTGGCCGGCGTACTTCGGCGCCGTGCCGTGGGTGGCCTCGAAGATCGCGTGGCCGGTCACGTAGTTGATGTTGCCGCCCGGCGCGATTCCGATGCCACCCACTTGTGCGGCGAGCGCGTCGGAGAGGTAGTCGCCATTGAGGTTCGTGGTCGCGATCACGTCGAAGTCTTCGGGGCGCGTGAGCACCTGCTGCAACGTGATGTCGGCGATGTTGTCCTTCACGAGGACCTTGTCGCCGGGCTTGCCGCCGCAGTCGTCCCAGCCGACCGCCACGTCGGCGAACTCCTCGCGTACGAGCTCGTAGCCCCACTTCGCGAAGGCGCCCTCGGTGACCTTCTGGATGTTGCCCTTGTGCACGAGCGTGACGCTCTCGCGGCCG
>JADGOO010000125.1 GCA_017882905.1 Acidimicrobiia bacterium
CCGCCACCAGGTCCACCACCGGGACCGCCTCCGCCGGGTCCACCGCCAGGTCCACCGCCGGGTCCACCGCCGCCGGGACCGCCACCGGGTCCACCGCCGCCGGGACCACCGCTCGGCGGATGTTCGACGTGGTAGCCACCCGTCGGCTGATCCGGGAAGGCAGGGTCGCGGTTCGGGACGAGCACCGGGCCACCGGCACCGGCCGCGGCGCTGAACGACGCCTCGGTACCCGTCTCGGCCTCGCCCGCCGGTGCGCCGTCGCCTCGGTCCGATCGATCCTCAGTGACCATGCCCGTGCACCCCTCGGCTCGTACTCTGCGCCCGACCTGTCGTCGTGGCGACTGTTGCAAACGACCGTTCCACCAGCGTCCCATTCCCGTGTCCGGACATGGTTCGCGACGTACTTCGAACGCGCGGCTCACTCATCGCGACGGGCCTGACGCGCGAGACCCGCGAAGCGACCTTGATCGGCATGACGCAGCTCGATCTGAACCCGAACGATGTCCGTCGTACTCGTTGCGACACCGACGCGCGTGAGCATCGGCGTGTCGCCGTCGCGCCAGGCGACCGTGACCACCTCGCCGTCGAGGTTCAGGACCTCGCCCTGTGACCGTCGCACGATCGTCGCGTGCGGCTTGCCCAACGCGTTGGCGAGCAAGCGTTCGGACCACACGGCGGCCGTGACCTCGCCGCTCGGCCAGCGCTCGCTCGTGACCACTTCACTCGTTCCGCGGCGGCGCAGGGAGGCGCGTTCGACGACGTTGGCGCCGTCGGCGCCGTCGAGGGCACGGATCGTGAGCGCCGAGCGATGCGTGGCGGGATTCGCCGAGATCGGCGCGACGGCGAGCTGGGCAGCGAGCGCGCGCACCCGTTCATCACCGGCGGCCACGTACGCGCGTTCGTCGATCATTGCGTAGTGCTCGAACATCGCGACGGCGCGGCCGCTCGCGGTGAACTCGAACTCGGCAACCACGCCACGAGCGCCGAACACCTGCGCCGCCGCTCGGTGCACGAGGCGAAAGCCCTGCATGCGCGAGGCACGAGTGTGGAGCGCCGCGTCGGCCAAGGCGTCGGCGTCGGCGACCGATGCCGGTTCGTCGCGCACGCGCAGCACCGCGCCATCGCCTGTATGGGTGGTGATCATCAACGAGGCGGCGCACTCGCAGCCGTCAGGCAGGACCTCGGGCTCGAGCGCGAACGCAAGTTGGGGTCGCCACGCGAGCGAGGTTGCGTCGGTTGCCTGCGCCGGAGGTGTCGCCGTGGACCTTGGGCTTCGTGCCGGTTGCTCCACCGACCAGCTCGCGGCGCCCATCGCAACGACCGACTTCGGGTTGTCTTGCACCGCCGGCCGCACGCCGAGCTCTCGCCACAGCGTCTCGGCAACGAGCGGGATCCGACTCGATCCGCCGACGAGGTACAGGCCACGGAGGTCATCCGGTGTTCGCTGCGCGGCGGCGATCACCTCACCCATCACGCCCACGGTCGCGTCGATCTCTGCCTTGATCAGCTGATCGAGCTCGTGGCGCGTGAGCTGCAGCTCACGGTCGAAGCGCGGCACCCAGAGCTGGCACGCGAGCACCTCGCTGAGTGTCTCCTTCGCCTGTTGCACCTCGGCGCGGAACGCAGCGGCGTCGCGCCGGGCGCGCGCGTCGGCCGGCGTCGTGAGCGCGGCCCAGTGCTCGGCGTCTTCCTGCTGCAACGACGTGCCGAGGTGGTCGATGATCCGCCGGTCGATGTCTTCGCCGCCGAGCGGGTCGCGCCCGCCGGGAGGCCCTGCGGCGACGAAGCCGTCGTCGGTGCGCACGAGCACGGCGGCGTCGAATGTGCCGCCGCCGAAGTCGTACACGCCGATGTGGTCGCCCGGCTCGGTCACTCGGGCGATGCGCATGGCCGCAGCCACCGGTTCGGGCACGAGCACGGCATCGGGGATGCCGGCGGCGACCGTCGCTTCGCGCAGCAGCGCGCGGCGCGTCTCGGCCCACTCAGCCGGATGGGTCACACGCACGGTGTCCGGCATCGTCTCGCCCTGTTGACGGCAGGCCTCCACGAACACGCGCCGCAACACCGCGGCAGTGATCTCGGCGACGGTGACGAGGCGGTCTCCGAGGAAGATCGAGCCCTCACCGAATGACCGCTTCGGCGTCGGCTCGTAGCGCTCGGGCGCGAACACAGCCTGGTGCTGCGCGGCGGTCCCGACAAGGATGTCGCCATCTTCGGTGAGGAACACCGCCGAAGGGATCCGCGCCCGGCCGTTCGACTCGACGTCCACCACCTCGACCTCGCCGCCGCGGGCTACCGCGGCAACCGTGTAGCTCGTGCCGAAGTCGATTCCCATCTGCCAATCGCTCATCGCTCCGTAGGCCTCCCGCTCGCGGAGCGAGCTGCGTCAGTCGGTGCCACCGTCGCGATGAGCGCCGCGGCGCGCTGGCGCACGGCACGAACCTCTTGGAGCCGATGGCGCATCTGCGCCGCCTCAGTTTGGCGCGTCGCTGCGGCCTTGCGCGCGTCGGCTTCGGCGGCGCCGATCACTGTGGTGATCTCGGATTCACGCGCCGCGAGGATGTCCCGCAGGTAGCCGCGGATCGAGGTCTGCAGCTCGACAGAGTCTCGTGCGAACGACGTCGTGAGCGTCTGCTGTGCGTACACCACTTGATCGCGCATCCACGACGAGAACTCGTGGGCGAAGATCTCACGGCGACGGTTGCGGAACGACTGGAACGCAAAGAACCCGCCGAGCCCGAGCCCGATGGCCAGACCGATAGGCGGGGCGATCAGCGCGCTGGCCGTCACGCCGAGGCCTGATCCCGACGCGAAACCTGCCATCGAACGACCCGCGGAGAAGGTGCTGAAGATCGAGAGTCGATCCAGGTGCGACAAACCTGAGCGCGACAGGTGGATCGCGTCGAGCTGGTCGTCGAGCGTGGTCGCGCCGAGCTCGCGGATGTCGTGCTCGAGCTGGCCCGGATCATCGAGGTCTTTGAGGATCGAGCGCACCAACATCTCGACACGGGTGATCGTCGCTTCGTTCACCTGGCCGGCGAGCGCGGTCAGATCGGCAACCAGCGCGGGTGCCATCGCGTCTTCGTCAGCTGGCTTCACCTGCTTCAGCTGCTCTTCGTAGCGACGCCGGATCTCGATCGTGCGCCGCCCGATGATCTGCTGGCGTTCGGCCGGGAGCTTGCGGAACTCGGTCTCGAGCGTCTGCATCCACGTGGAGCGATCACGCGCGAGCTCCTTCAGCCGCTCGCGGTCTGCTGCGAGACGGTGCTGCGCGTCGGCGGGCGCGCCGTCGTCGGTTCCGGCGCCCATGCGCTGCGCGAGCATGCGCTCGGCCAGGTTGAGCTGGCCGAGCGCGGCCCGCAGCACGTTCAGGTCGTGCAGCGTCGCCGACCGTTCACTGACCCGCGCGAGCAGCAGCGATTCGAGCGCGGCGATCCCCGACTCTTCGCGCAGCGCGGTTGCCTCCTCGGGGTCTTCGTCGAGACCTTCGAGGCAGAGCTGGCTGCTCACAGCGACCCATGGGCAATCGGCGAAGCGGGGCGCCTGTTGCGCGACGATGCGTTGATCGTCGCTCATGATCGTCTGCCAACCGCGGTGCAGATCGGTCTTGGTCACGACGAAGACGACCGTGTCGATGCGGGCTGATGCTTTGCGCAGGAACTGGAGCTCGCTGGCCCGCAACGGTGCCGACGCGTCGACGACGAACACGAGCGCATCGGCGTCCGAGAGCGCCTGCAGCGTGAGCGCGGCCTGCCCCGAATCGAGCCCGCCCGCGCCAGGCGTGTCGACGACGCTCAGGTGTTCGAGCACAGGCGACTCGACCGAGATCTTGACCCGGCTCGCGAAGGTTCCCGCGTCGGTCGCGGCGACGCGAGCGAGCTCAAGGGCGACTGCTCGCGGCGCGCCGGCGGCATCGACGAGCTCCGCGGCCGCCGACCCGTGGGCGTACACGATCGGAACGGCAGTCGGGCCCAGCGCGGCGTGGGACGACGGTCGGTGGCCCACGAGTGCGTCGACGAGTGCCGACTTGCCGCGCCCGGTCTCGCCGACCACGAACACGACGGGCACATCGGACGCCGGTCGTCGCGCCAGTACCTCGAGCTGTGTTGCTGCAACACCGCGGCCGTCGGCGCGCAAGACGGTCGCGACGCGTGTGACGAGCTCGCCGACGGCATCACTCACACCAACGACTCCCAGATCAGCTGGTAGCTGCGCAGCACGGTGCGGGCGAGGCGCGCTTCGTCGGGTGTGGCGTTCGTGACCATGAACGTGCGCCACCGCGACATGCCGTCGCGCGCCGCGGCGCGTTGCTCATCGGTGGAAGCGCCGCTCGGGAGCCGGAGCCGCATGGGAGTCGATCCCGGTCCGAAGAGCACGCGCAGCTCGTCGCGCGCGCCGTCGGGTATCGCTACCCGCGCGCTGCAGATGGCGTGCCAGGCTTCGAGCTCGGCGACGGGGTGCATCACGGGATCGAGACGGATCTCCTCGACAGCCGTGCGAAGCTCTTGCTGCGCGGCAGATGTCCCGCCGTCGACGTAGCTGAGGCGCACGAGCGCATCGAGCACTGAGCGCACCTTCAACACGTGGTCCTGGGTCGCGAATCTCTGTGTGAGCGTGCGCTTCACGTCGGCGATGCCGGAACGCAACGCGAGCTCCTTGCGGATCTGGGCCGCGCCGTGCGCCTGCTCGTCGATCGCGGCGAGCGCCCATTGCAGTCCGACTCGGTCGAGCAGTGTCCACAGGCGTTCTCGGGCCGCGGTGTCGATCGGTGCGGTGGCGGCCACGAAGCGATCGGGCGTGCGCAGGATCCGGCGCAGCTCCGTTGGGTCCATCGTGGCAAGGGTCGCGAGGTCGCGCGCATCCGACTCGAGCAGCGAAGCGGTTTCTGCGGTCTCGGCCACGAGACCCGCGACGGGCACTACGGCCGCGACCGCGGTGTCGAGCACGTCGAGGTACTGGTCGGCGAGCTCGACGGCCACCTCGAACACATCGCCGCGTCCGTCGCCGAGCTGGTCGACGCGCGTGAGCACCCCTACGGCGTTGGCTGCGGAACCCGATTCGCCGGCCTGGGAGCGGAACAGCTCGAGCGCATCGACCTCGTCTTGAAGCAACGTGTGATTGAGGAGCAGCACTGTGGCGTCGGCGGTGTCGGTGTCGACCCCGGGCGACGTACCGAGCAGCCCCTTCGTCGCGTCGCTGTACGACACATGCGCGGACCCGATCCCCGGCGTGTCGATGAGCGTCATCGATCGCAAGGCGTCGTTGGCGAGGTACACGTGGAGCGAGTCGACGGCCGCGACCGGAACACCCAGCTCGCGGGGCAACATCCCGTCGGGGGCGAGCTGCACCTCCGAGACGCTGCCGTCACGGAGCCGCATCTCGACGCGTTGCGGTTGGCCGTAGTGGAACCACGTGACGACTTGCGTGCATTCGCTCACGGCGGTCGGCGCGACCCGTTGACCGAGGAGCGCGTTCACGAGCGTCGACTTACCGGCCTTCACGCGGCCGATCACCGCCACGCGCGCCGGTTCGCGCAGTCGGCGCTCGAGGGCAACGAGCTCGTCGTGCAACGCGCCGCCCGTTGCCGCGTCGGTCTGCGACAACAGGTCGGCGGCGCGTTCGATCAGCTCACTTGCGGGCATCGTGCGGCCCCGGATCGTGCGGCGCTCGTTAGTTGAATCCCTCGTTGGCGAATCCGGCGAGGTACGCGATGATCCGGCTGGTGAGGAACGCCGAGCGATAGTCCTCGAGCGCCGTCAGCTTGTCGTCGGTGGTGCCTTCCCGCTCGATGCCGGCGATCTCGTAGCCACCGATCTCGATCGTCGGGTCGATCTTGCGACCGGTGAGCAAGGAGACCGACCGTTCGACCTGCGTCTTGGCGAGGTCGAGGGCGTTCGAGAGCGCCTGATCGTCGAAGACCTGCGTGACGTTGCCATTGGCGTCGAGCTGTGCCTGCAAGCTGTAGTACTTGTCGAGCAGGCCCGCCGATCGCACGTACAGCGACACGGCCGCACCGAGCCGGGCGTAGTCGGCTGCGCCCGCCTCGAGGAACTTGTCGATCCCACCCTCGATCACATCAACCGAGGAGTTCGCCAGCGCGTACTGCAGGTCGTTGTTCTCGAAGCGTGCGGTCGCTTGATCGTTGCTGATGCCGGCCTGGTTCGCGGCCGAGTCGACGACCACGGTGTTGAACGCCGTGAGGTTCGCCTCCGCGGCCTTGCGGAAGAAGTCGGCCGTTCCGGCCACATCGGCGGTGCCTTGGAGCGCCGGGCCGCCGAGGCCACGGCCGACGTCGAACACGTCCTTGGCGTAGTTGATCACGCCGAGCGCGGCCTCTTTGAGGAACGCGCCCTTGAGCGCGATCTGCAGCGCTTCGGTCGTGGTCCTGGCGCTCTTGATCGTGGAGAGCACGTTGTCGCCGTAGTTCGAGAGGCTCAGTGCATCCGTGCCGTTCGCGTACGCGGCGATGAGCGCCGAGACGTCGGAGATGCTGGCCGGTGCGAACGCCTTCAACGTTTCGAAGAGCGCCGTCAACTTCTCGTTGATCGCGACGCTGCCGTTCAGCTGCGTGACGAACGCCGCCGCACCCTTCGTGAAGTACGTCTCGAGCAGCGTGCCGGTCTTCAGCGCGGCGCTGCTCGACAGTGCTGCTTGGGCGGCGGAGTTGAACGCACCCGCCTGGAGGCCTTCGGTTTCGAGCTTGTTGGCTTGCGTGACCTCGCTCTGCGCCTGCTGCAGCGTGCTGCTGAGCGCGCTGCGGATCGTCGACGGCAGCACGTTGATGTTCGCCGCGTCGCTCTTCACTTGCGCGATGTTCTCGTCGGCCTTCGCCTTCAGGTTTTGGTAGGCGCGCTCGGAGAGGCTCACTGTGCCGGGTTGGCCGGGCCGCGGCAGGTCAACGCCCGTGAACTGCTTGTAGGCGTCGTAGATGTCGGCCGTCTCACTCACCGCGATGTTGCGGGTACGGCCTTCCTGCACGATGTCGACGTTCTTGCCGCTGTTGTCGGGCGAGTTGCGCTGGCCGATCGGGATGAGCATGCGGGACTTGCCTGCCTGCACGACGCCCTGGACCTTGTACGGGATGCCGCCCACAGGCCCGACCGTGCCGTCGGGGTTGATCGTGCCGGTCATGGTGATGTCGGGCTTGATCTTGTCGCCGCGGATCAGCGAGACCACGGCGATCGTCATGAGCGTTCCGGCGCTCGGGCCATCGATACGGCCCCGCAGCTGGAAGGTGAACTGGCGGCCGCGCAGGGGCGACCCGGTGAGCAGCGTGGCCACCGTCACCGCGCTCCATGCCGCCGCGCGCCACTGGTCGCCCGTGCCCGAAACCTCGTCCTCGGAGAAGTTCACACGCAGCTTCTGGTCGGGCGACGGGCCCATCTGCACGTCGAGGCGGGTGGAGATGCCCTTCGGCGGCGTGCTGTCGACGAACGCCAGCGGCCACACGGTGACCGTGCGCGTGGCGACCGCGTTGGTGGTCTTGGTGGAGACGCCACTCGTGGTGGTCGACGACTTCGCCTTCGAACTGCTGCCGCCACAGGCTGCGGCGACGAGCGCCAGCGCCACAACTGCGGCGAGCCCACGGTGGTAGGACGTGCCCGCGCGGCGTCCTGCTTGCATCGATGCCTCCAACGATCCGGTCGATTGCGGCGGGACCCTAGTCAGGTCGCGTCCCATCGACGTCCCATTCGCGACCCTTCGGCCGGTCGGGCGACTACCTGAGATGATGCTTGACGACTTTGCCCGTCGCATTCCGTGGCAAGGAGTCGACAAACGTCACATCACGCGGGACTTTGTAGCGAGCCAGATGCGTCCGCACGTGCTCACGCAGCGTGTTCTCGTCGAGATCGGTGGCACTCGATCGGCGCACGACGTACGCGGCGAGGCGGGTACCGAACTCGGTATCGGGCACGCCGACGACGGCGGCTTCCTCCACACCGGGATGCGCGGCGAGCAGGTCCTCGACCTCGCGTGGATACACGTTCTCGCCGCCGCTGACCACCATGTCGTCGTCGCGCCCGTCGACGAACAGCCGGCCGCGATCGTCGAGGTGCCCAGTGTCGCCGGTCTGCATCGCGCCGTCGACGGCGGGCTTCGTGTCGCCATCGGTGTACCCGTCGAACACGAGCGGGCTGCGCACCACGATGCGACCGGTTGCGCCCGGCGCGACGGGCTTCCCCGCGTCGTCGAGGATGTGCACCTCGATGCCACCGGGGGCCCGGCCGGCCGTTCCGGGCGCGGCGCGCAGGTCGGCCGGTGCAGCGACGGTGACCACGCCCGCTTCCGTGGAACCGTAGAGGTTGTACACGATGTCGCCGTAGGCATCCATGAAGCGTTCGGCGAGCCCGGCCGGGATCGCGCTGCCCGACAGCGGAACGAGTCGGAGGCCGGAGAGGTCGTAACGAGCGCGCACGTCGGCGGGCAGCTCGATGAGCCGGTGCAACATCACCGGCACGGCGACCAGCACAGCCACCTCGTGGCGCTCGATCGCGGCGAGCACCGCCTCGGGCTCGAAGCGCCGCTGCAGCACGATCGGGCTACCGAGCGCGAGGGCGATCGTCACGTGCGAGAAGCCCCACGAGTGGAACAGTGGCGCGGCGATGAGCATCGGCTCACCACCGCGGTAGGGGATGGCGTCGAGCATCCCGAGGGCCGCGCCGATCGGTGTCGACACTGTTCGCTGCGCGCCCTTCGGTGTGCCGGTCGTGCCCGACGTGAGGATCACGATCCGGCCCGCGCGTTCGGGCCTCGGTGGCGCCGCAGTGGTGCGCGAGCTGATCAGCTCGTCGATCTGCGAGATGGGGATCGCTTGCGCGCTCATCGCGGTCACGAGCGGCGCGAGCTCGTCGTCGTGGATCACGACCTCGATGTGCTCGCGCGCGCTCACGTCGGTGAGCTGTGGCGCGCTCATCGACGTGTTGAGCAGCACGACGTGCGCACCGAGCTTGGCCAAGGCGATCGTGAGCTCGAGGAAGCGGTGGTCGTTGCGTGCGACGACGCCGACGGTCGTGCCTCCCGTGATGCCCTGCGCGACGAAGCCGTGGGCGAGCGCGTTCGTCCGCGTGTGCAGTGACACGTAACCGACGAACCGCGACTCGTCGATCACCGCGGCACGGTTGCCGTAGAGCGCGGCTGCGGCCGCGCTCTCGCCGCCGAGCGTGGTGCCGAAGTGGTGGAGCGCCGCCGCAGCGCGCAGCGGTCGATCGGGCCGCCGCGGAGTCAGCAGCCCCGACCGGAACGCCACCCGGCCGGCGCGCAACGCGTCGTTGACAGGGTCGCGGAGCGCATCGAGACCGATCATGCGGCGTGGGTCGACGCGCTCAGGGCCGCACCGTGCGCGTGTCGCGACCGGCCCGCAGCACCGCGCCGGGAGTGGCGCCCGTGGTCGCACCGGCGCGCACGATCTCGACGCCGTTCACGAGCACGTGCTCCACCCCGACGCTGCCGGCCGTGAGGCGCGCGCTTCCGCCGGGCAGGTCTTCCACGAGCGTGGCGTGCTCCGCCGCGACCGTGAGCGGATCGAACGCCACGAGATCGGCCCAGGCGCCCTCGCGCACCACACCCCGGTCGCGCAGCCCGAACAGCTCTGCGGGCGCCTGCGTGATGAGGTGCACGGCCCGCTCCAAGGTCACGAGCTTGCGACCGCGCAACGTGTCGGCGAGGAAGCGAGTGGTGTACGGCGCGCCGCACATGCGGTCGAGATGGGCTCCGGCGTCGGAACCACCGAGCAGCGCTCGAGGGTCGTTCCAGACGTCGGCCCGCAGCTTCCAGCTCGCGTCGTCGCCGTCGCTCGGGATCGGCCACAAGATGGTGCGCAGGTTGTCGTTGATCACGATGTCGAGCAGCGTGTCGAACGTCTCGGCACCGCGCTCGCGGGCGATGTCGTCGACGCGCCGCTCCTTGAGCCCTTCGTTCGCGGCGGAGAACGTGTCGCCGATCACGTACGCACCCCACGACGCGAGCCGGCGGAACACGCCCGCATCCTTGCTGCGCGCGCGCTCGTTCAACTCGGCGCGCACCGCGGGATCCTTCAGCTTCTCGATGCGCTCGGGCACCGGGAGGCTCATCACGTCGCCCCATCCGGGCATCATGAACAGCGCGCAGTAGGTGCCGAAGCTCATGTTCATGGGCACGAGCGACGGCATCGTGAGCGCGACGAGACGGCCACCGGCAGCGGCTGCCGTGTCGCCCGCGCCGAGCTGGCGTGTGACGCGCTCGGGCACCTTCGAGTCGACGGTGAGCACGTTCCAGTTGAGCGGGCGGTCAGCGGCCACGCTCATCTGCGTGAGCAGGTCGACCTCGTCGTCGCTGAACATGTCGAGGCAGCCGTCGACGATCGCCTCGAGCGTCGTGCCTTCGTGATCGCGTACGGCACTGCAGAGCGCGAGCACTTCGTCGCGCGTGGCCCAACGCGACGGCACTGGCTGTCCGGTGCCGTCGCTGTGTGTGCGGGCGCGGGTCGTGGAGAAGCCGAGACCGCCGGCTTCGATCGACTCGTGCAGGAGCCGCACCATCGCGTCGATCTGGTCGGGCGTGGCGTCGCTGCCGACCGAATCCTCACCCATCACATAGCGACGGATCGCGCAGTGCCCCACGAGGAACCCGGCGTTCACGCCGATGCGGCCCTCGAAGCCGTCGAGGTACTCGGCGAAGGTGTGCCAGTCCCATTCGATGCCGTGCTCGAGCGCGGCGAGCGGCATGCCCTCGACCTTGGCCATCATGGTGCGCGTGTAGTCGGCGTGCTCGGCCTTGATGGGCGCGAGGGTGAACCCGCAGTTGCCGCCGATCACCGTGGTCACACCGTGCACGTTCGACGGCGTGGCGTACGGATCCCAGCGCAGCTGCGCGTCGTAGTGGGTGTGCGGGTCGACGAAGCCCGGGGTGACGACGAGATCGGTCGCGTCGATGGTCGAGGTCGCCGATTCGTCGGCTTGGCCGGCCTCGGTGATGGCGACCACACGACCGTCACGGACGCCGATGTCGGCTCGCCGGGCCGGAGCACCGGTGCCGTCGACCAGTGTGGCGTTGCGGATCAGCACGTCGAACATGGCGACCAGTCTCTCGCGGAACCTGACGGACCGTCAGATTCTACGTTCGCCCCGCGGCCGGCCGGCCGGGGCTCAGTCGAGCGGCATGGCGACCTTCGGGCCGCCACCGAAGTAGATGGTCTCGCCCGACACGAAGCTCGACGCATCCGACACGAGGAAGAGGATGCCGTAGGCGATCTCGTCGGGCCGCCCGGCCCGGCCGACCGCGGTGGCGGCGGCACCCACGTCGTCGGGATGGCGGCCGATCTTCTCCATGGCGGCCACGAAGCCTTCGGATGCGACCGGGCCGACTGCGATGCAGTTCACCCGGATGCCCTGGGGCGTCCAGGCGCCCGCGAACGTCTTGGTGAGGTTGTTCACGCCCGCCTTCGCCGCGCCGTAGGGCGCCACGTACGGCAGGCCGGTCTCGGATGCGCCCGACGAGATGTTCACCATCGCGCCGCTGCCGCGCTCGAGCATGTGGCGGCTGGCCGCGATCGACAGCAGCCACACACTGCGCAGGTTGAGGTCGATCATGTTCTGCCAACGGTCGAGCGTCCACGACTCGAACGGCATCGACCAGCTTCCGCCCGCGTTGTTGACGAGGATGTCGAGCCTTCCGTAGTGCGAGGCGGCGCGTTCGATGAGCGCGTCGCACTGCTCGGCGTCGCGCACGTCGGTGGGGACGACGAGGCAGTCGTGCCCGCGTTCGCGCAGCTCCGCCGCGACCCGCTCCAGGTTGTCGACCTTGCGGCTCGCGATCACGACCTTGGCGCCGTACTCGGCGAGCACGAGCGCGGTGGCCCGGCCGATGCCGGTACCGCCGCCCGTGATCACCGCGACGCGGCCGCCGAGATCGAAGATGCCGCGGCTTGCCTCGGACATCTAGCTGGCGCCGTCGTGCGCGTCGTGCATGCCGTACTTCGGGAACGGGCCGAAGAAGCCGTGCTCGTGCAGGCCGTAGCCGACAGTTCCGTTGCTCTGGGTGAAGCGCGCCACCTGATCGACGATCGTGAAGTGGCCGAATGGCTCGATGTCGGCCATCTTCAGCTCGCGGCCCTGCACGACGAGTGGCCCCTGGAACATGCCGTGCCGCCAATCGTCCTCGATCCCGTAGCCAGTGCCGATCGCGATGTACGCAGGAAGCAGCGGCTCGACGTCGATCGACAGCGGCCCTTCGGGTGCTTCGGGGAAGTGGATCTTCGAGTGGAGCACCATGCGCGTGCCGGGCTTGAGCTCGTGCTCGTACTCGGGCCGGCCGAGCCATTCGGGCGCGCGCGCCGGGTCCTTCCAGATGCGGGCCGCCTCTTCGAGCACGCGGCTGCCGTCTTCTTCCTCGTTGAGCATGTAGAGGATCGAGTGATCGTCGAACTGCATCGGGTCGTAGTTCCACATGCCCGAGAGGCTGCGGGCCCCGACATGGATGCCTTCGGGTTCCTTCTCGCCGTGCGGCCGCACACCCCACGAGCGGTCGCGAGTGCCCCACCACCGATCCGGTGTGATGTCGAAGTGCTCGCCCGCCACATCGAGCGTGCCCGACCAGCAGCCTGTCTGCGCGAAGCGCATCGTGTCGAACATGACGCGGCCGTGGCGCCGTACGAACTGGCGCGGCTCTTCGTAGGCCGGCATGGCGCCCTCCCAGGAGAGGTCGCACGCGATGTTGAGCTCGCCGTCGGGGTCGGCGCCGGCGTCGGACGGGTCGCAGATGAAGCGAACGCGCTTCAACGGTTCGATCACCTCGATGCGGAACGGTCCGACGCGCAGGTCCATGCGGTCACCGAGGACCTTCGACGCGCGCACGATGTGCTGGCTCTCGCCGCGCCGCACGCACGCGAAGCAGTCCTGCGTGGCGAGGTTCGGGTACTGACCCATGCCCATCACCATGAACAGCTCGTCGCTGCTGCCATGCAGGTTGAAGTAGTAGCGGTCGTAGAAGTTGCGGTCGCTCGTGCCGACATGGCGGACGGTGTCGGCGACCTGGTGCACCGGGAAGTCGTCGAACGAGCTCAGCGAGGGCTGGTAGTCGCGCATGCCGCGGACCGTAACCCTCAACTCGTCCGGGCCGCTAGCCGACTGAGATCGGGTGATCGTCGTCGCCGCGCTCATGGCCTTGGCTGTGTCCCTCGGCCTCCAGCTTGCTCTCCAGGGATCGCACCGCGACTAGCGCCGAGGCTGTCGGTCAGTCGCGGGTGACGAGCTCCACGGCGGTCGTGCAGCGAGCGAGCATCTCGTGCCTCGGCACCACGCCGATGCCCGGCCCGGTGGGCACGGTCAGCCGGCCGTCGTGTAGCACGAACGGCTCGGTGAGGTCGTCGGCGAAGTAGCGCGCCGAGGCAGAGAGATCGCCCGGCAAGGTGAAGCCGGCCAGCGCGGCGAGCGCAACATTGGCCGCCCGCCCCAAACCCGTCTCGAGCATGCCGCCGCACCACACCGCCACGCCGCGTGCGAGACAGAGATCGTGGATGCGCACCGCCTCGAGGTAGCCGCCGACCCGCCCCGGTTTGACGTTCACGATCGAGCAGGCGCCGAGGTCGAGCGCAAGCCGTGCGGTACGCGCCGACGTGATGCTCTCGTCGAGACAGATCGGCGTCGCCAACAGGGAGGCGAGCGTGGCGTGTCCGGCCAGCTCGTCGGGCGGGAGCGGCTGTTCGATCAGGATCAGGTCGAACGCGTCGAGCGCACGCAGCGCGTCGACGTCGTCGTCGCGCAGTGAGTACGCGCCGTTGGCGTCAACCTGCAACATCAGCTCGCTTCCGAAGCGAGCCCGGACGGCTGCGACCGGCTCGATGTCGGCGCCCGGCTCCACCTTCAGCTTCACGCGCCGGTAGCCCTCGGTCACATGGCGCGCCACCGTGTCGCAGAGCGCGTCGACCGAATCGTGGATGCCGACCGAGACGCCGCTGTCGACCTCCGGGCGCACGGCACCGAGATGGTGTGCGAGTGATTCACCGGTGCCGCGCAGCGCGGCGTCGAGCACTGCCATCTCCAGCGCGGCTTTGGCCATCGGATGGCCTTGCACGGCCGCGAGTGCGGGGCCGACGTCCTCGCCCGTCGCCTCGTCGAGTGCGAGCAGGCGAGGTGCGAGATGGTGCCGAATCACGTGCTGGGCGCCGTCGGCGTACTCCGACGAGTATCGCGGCTCGCTGTCGGCGCCGCACTCACCCCAGCCCTCGGCGTGGTCGGTGCACACGCGCACGATCAAGGCGTCACGATGCGTCTGGACGCCGAAGCTCGTGCGGAACGGAGCCACGAGCGGCAGCCGCACCCGGCGCAGCTCGACGGCGTCGATCCTCATGTCGACACGAAGCAGTCGGGACTCATGACAGGGCGCCCTCGGCAGGATTCGAACCTGCGCACACGGCTCCGGAGGCCGATGCTCTATCCCCTGAGCTACGAGGGCGGGGAAGCCACAGTACCCGCCGCGCGCGCGCCGGTTCGTGGCGGCTGGCCCAAAGGTCCTGTCTGGCCGTCCGGAAGTCCCGACGCCGTCAAGCCTCGACGACGCGGTGTCGATCCGCGCGGGCGTACGAGTTGCTTCACGGTTCCCAGCAGCACTTCGTCGCGGCTGACGGCGCGCATCGTCGGCGCCGCCTCGCGATGCCTACTGGCCGACAGAGGTGGGCGGATATGGCCCAAAGGGCGCGGCTCCGCGGGCGGGCGGCGATCTTCACGATCGGCGCACTCGTCGTGGCCGGCGGTCTGCTGGGCTCGCCCACGGTCACTGTGCCGGCTGCCGCCGGTACCGCATCGGCCGCGCCCGTATTCGTGAACACGCAGGCCGTCGTGGTCGCCAGCGCCCGAACGCCGAGCGAGCGCGGCTACTGGCTCGCGTTTGCGGACGGGACGGTCGTGGCGTTCGGCGACGCCCGCAACCGCGGCAGCGTCGTGGCACGAGCGATGCGGGCACCGATCGTTGCGATGGCGGCCACCGCGACCGGTTCCGGCTACAGCGTCATCGACGCGCGTGGCCGCATCTTCACGTTCGGCGATGCCCACTCCTACGGATCGACTGCCGCCATCCACCTGGTCGCACCGATCGTCGCGATGGCGCTGACCCCGAGCGCCAAGGGCTACTGGTTCGTCGCGGCCGACGGCGGCGTGTTCGCCTTCGGTGATGCTCGCTACTACGGATCGACCTTCGGCGCGCGCCTCTCGGCACCGATCGTCGCCATCGCGGCCAGCCCGGATGGGCGGGGGTACTGGCTCGCCGGACGTGATGGCGGGGTGTTCACCTTCGGCAGTGCAGTCGGCCACGGCTCGGCGTGGGGGAAGCTCGGTGGCGCCTACCTCACGGCACTCACCCCGACCGCGAACGGCTACTTCGCCACGAGCTCGGCCGGCCGAGTCATCGGTTTCGGCGACGCGGGCAGTGTCGGTGATGCCGCGGGCCTCGGTGCGTCGGGCGGGATCCGCTCGATGATCTCGAGTGCAACCGGGCGGGGCTACCTGCTCGTGTCAGGTCGCGGCGCGGTGTTGCCATACGGCGACGCGGTCTGGCACGGAACCGTCGTGCGGCGCCGCGAGGTCGCCGCGGGACCTCCCCACGTCGATTTCTTCGGCGACTCCCTCGTCAGTCAGGCCCACAACTTCACGCTGTTCGCCTCCATGAACGCCGGCCTCCAAGCGACCGTTGCTGACTATCCGGGCTCGGCGCTTTGCGACTTCCTCCCTGGCATCGCGCAGAGCGCGCGCAGCCATCCGAGTACCACCGTGATGGCCTTCTCCGGCAACCGCCACTCGCCATGCATCAACGGCGCGACGCTGTCGAACGCCGCCGTGCTCGCCAACTATCGGAGCGCGACGACGATCGCGACTGCGTTGCTCGACGCAGAGGGAACGATCCCCGTCTTCGCGCTCGGACCGCCGTTTCGTGGCGAGGCGCCCGCCACCAACGCGAACGAGGTCTACACGGGCTTCCGAGCCGCGTGGCCCGGCTACGCGTTGACGTACGACGCGGGCGCGCTGCTGGCGGGCCCGAACCGTAGTTGGGTCAAGACGCTCAACTGTCTGTCGTTCGAAGGCCGAGCGCAAGGTTGCGTGGCCGGCAAGATCACGGTGCGCGCCGGCGACACCGTGCATTTCTGCCCGGGCGCCCTCGTCGACCCCAGCGACTGGCGCAGTGGCTGCCGCCTGTGGAGCTCGGGTGCGTGGCGGTACGCCGCTGGTCTGGTGCGCGCCGCCGAGCTGGGCTTGCGCTGACCAGGACCGCCCAGCCCCCAACGCCCCGCTCTTGCGTCCGTCACGGCCGGTCCATCCCGATCAGTCGACCCGGGCTGCGTATAGGTGCCACGCGTCGGGCACGCCCTTCAGCTCCCGCACGCCGTGGTCGTCGAACACGATGCCCGATCCGGCCACGAGATCCTTCACCGTCCGCGACACGAGGATCTCGTGTGCGCGCGCGAGCGCTGAGATGCGCGCGGCGATGTGCACGCCGATACCGCTGATGTCGTCGCCCCGCAGCTCGATTTCGCCGGTGTGCAGACCGGCGCGCACTTCGAGGCCGATCGCCGCGAGCGCGCGCCGGATCGCGGCAGCGCACTGGATCGCGCGGGCCGGGCCGTCGAAGATGGCCAGAAAGCCGTCGCCGACGGTGTTGATCTCACGGCCGTTGAACCGTTGGAGCTCCTGGCGTACCAAGTGCTCGTGGCGGTCGAGCGTGGAGCTCCAGGCGCGGTCGCCGACCGACGCCGCACGTTGCGTCGACTGCACGAGATCAGTGAACAGCACCGTCGCGAGCACTCGGTGCGACGGCGCGGCCGGGCGAGCACCGGTGACGAACTCCTGCACTTCCGCGACGAGCTCGGCGACGTCGCCCGCGAAGATGAGATCAGATCCGCCGGGTAGCTCGACGAGGCGCGCGTCGGGGATGTGCTCGGCGAGGTACCTGCCGTGCTCGACGTGGATCCAGTCGTCGGCCTTGCGGTGCAGCACGAGGGTCGGCGTGTGGATCGCGCTGAGCACGGCGCGTACATCCACGGCGAAGAGCATCCGCCGCATCGCCAGCGTGGTGCTCGGGCTCGCCGAGAGCCGCAGATAGCGATCGAACCATGCGACGGTGGCGTCGTCGAGCGTCCCGCCGGCAAGGCGGCCGGCGAACCCGGGCGCGGGGTAGATGGTGCGCAGCAGCCCGTCGACGCGTTCGGGCCGAACCCCGTGCGGATAGTCGTCGGCGGCGAGCAGGCGCGCGTAGCTGTTCACGAGCACGAGCGAGGACAGTCGCTCGGGGTGCGACGCGGCGTAGAGCAAACCCATTGCGCCGCCTGCGCCCTTGGCGACGAGCGTGACCTTCGTCGCCTCGGAAGCGTCGAGCACGGCATTGAGATCTTGCATCCACTCTTCGAGCGTCGGGAGGTGGTCGAGCGGAACGGGGTCGGAGAGCCCGACGCCGCGTTGGTCGAACGTGATCACCCGGCTGAACGAGGCCAATGGCTCCAGCAGTGCGAGAAACGGGGACCCGGGCGCCCACATCTGGTCGGCGTGCCCGAACCAGTCGGTGATCAGCAGCAGGTCGACCGGCCCGTGGCCGCACTCGCGATACGCGACGTAGGCGTCGGCGCTCCGGGCGTACTCCGTCGACGACGGGTCGACCACCTGGCCTCCCTGTGCAAGGCTCTGCCCGAGGTGGGGGGAAGGCTATCGCCGCTCCTCGCGCCTCACCACCGGCCGTACACGATCATCCAGATGATCGACGATCGAGCGCACAAGGGAGCGACCCGAATGGTGTACATGGCCAAGACCATCCTGTCCACGAACGCGGTGCTCGGCGATCTGGGCGGGTCGTTCTCGCCCGCCGCCCTGTTGAACAACATCGACGGGCGCGACACGGTGCTCGACAGCGCCGTCGCGCTCGGCCTCGTCGATGTGCTCCCGGTCGAACAGCAGCAACCGATGCGCGACTTCCTCGGGTCGATCCCAGCGGCGATCGATGCGGCGATGATGGCCGCCTTGCGCAGCGCGCTCGCGCGAGGATTGCGCGTGCAGGTGAGCTGGCAGCCCGGCTACGACTTCGAGCTGCGGGTCTGGGATGTCAGCGACGGCGGTGTGGGCTTGGTGAACGTGCATCTCGTGTCACCCCATCCAAACGAAGCCGAGCCTCGAGTCACGTGACCGACGTCGTGGTGCTGTGCACTCGGAACCGCCCCGAGGAGGTGACGCGTTGCCTCGCGTCGATTGCCGCGCAAGTCGCGCTCCCACAGCACGTCCTGGTGGTCGATTCCAGCGACGACGACGCCACGCGCCGCGCCGTGCACAGCGAGCTGGTCGGCTGGCCGGCGGGCTCGCGGCTCGAGCACGTGCCGAGCCGGCCCGCGCTCACGCACCAACGGGCGGTCGGCCTGGCGCGCACGCAGGCCGACATCGTGCACTTCGTCGACGACGACGTGGACCTCGATCCCGGGTACTTCGCGGCCGTCGGCGCGATCTTCGGGGCGCAGCCCGACGTGCTCGGAGTCGGTGGCTACGTCACCAACCGAGCGGCCTGGCGGGTGCGCCGCATCGACACGTGGTTCGGTCTCGACAGTCGCCGAGAAGGCGCGGTCCTGGCGTCGGGTCGCAACGTGCCCGTGCGCACCAGGCCCGACGCGCCCATCGACGTCGACTGGCTCTCGGGCTGCGCGATGTCGTACCGACGGGCCGCGCTCGAGCTGGAACCGCCCGACGAGTCGTATCCCTTCGAAGGCGAAGACGTGCAGCTCTCGCACCGCGTACGTCGTCACGGCCGCCTGGTCGTGACGCCCGAGGCCAGCCTCGTGCATCACGAGAGCGATGCCGGACGGATCGCTGGCGCGGCGCAGGTGCAGGCCGAGCTCGCCACCCGGCACCGGCGCGTGGTCGCGGCCGGCTCCGGGCTGTCGCCGCGAGCGTTCTGGCTCAGCGCCTACGCACAGCTCGTGAAGTACTCGGTGAGCGGCGTGCTCACGATGTCGCGCCGACGGATCGAGATCGCTCGGGGCACGGCGCGGGCGATGCGGCTCGCACGACTCCCAGCGAGCGTCACGCCGATTGACGCGTCAGCCGCCGATTGAGCGCATCGAGCGTGGCGCGTGCCGCGGCGTCGATCGGGCTCGAACCCGCCGCCAACCCGTAGAGGTGCTCGATCTCGTCGCCCGCGGCGATGTCGAGGCCCGCGGCCACGAGGACGAGGCCCTCTTCGGGCGCGTCGAGCGAACGGGCCCAGCTCGCGGTGGACCCGAGACCGGCGCCGAGTGCTTCGATCGCCGCGATGGTGGCTTCCACCGCGCCGAGTAGCCCGCGGCTGGCCGCGGCTCGACCGATCGTGCGCCGGCCGGCGAGCACGATGTGCACTTCGAGCTCGTCGGTGTCGGGGAACGACAGCACGGCCAGCAGGCGCGGTCGCTCGGGCGCCTCGATGCCGACCGTGTGCAGCTCCGTGGGTTCGACTTGACCGATCGGGCCCGTGGCGGGTTGACCGATCGGTGTGACCGTGGCGGCCGAGGCGATCGACGCCTCGCGCCACCGCACGACCTCGACCGCCACAGGGCGGTCGGAGTGGCGTGTGGCGATGCGCGTGGCGGCGATGGGCAGCGGCACCTCGAGCTCACGGCCGGCGTCGGGTGCCACGTGCAGCTGGATCATCAGCACGTCGTCGCGGTCGTCGAAGCCGGTGGCGCGCACGCCCGGAAGCTTGCGCAGCTCGAGCTCGA
>JADGOO010000126.1 GCA_017882905.1 Acidimicrobiia bacterium
AATGCTCCGGACAGAGCCTCGGCGGCAACTACAGCGGCGACTGGTGGGCGATCCCCCATCCCTGGGACCTGCCGTATCCGATCGCCGAGGTCGACGCCGACGGCAGCGCCGTGATCACCAAGCCGGCCGGCAGCGGCGGACGCGTGAGCTTCGACACGCTGCGCCACCAGCTGCTCTACGAGGTCGCCGACCCGACCCGCTACTACGCCCCCGACGTGGTGGCCGACTTCACCAGCGCGCGCTTCGAGCAGGTCGGTCCCGATCGTGTGCGCGTGTCGGGTGTGCGGGGCGAGCCGGTGAGCGACACGTACAAGGCGCTGTTGGCATTCCACGCCGGCTGGTCGGGCGAGTCGAAGGTTGCGTTCGGTTGGCCCGACGCGGCGGGCAAGGCGTTGTCGACCGCGGCCGTGTTCGCCAAGCGCGTGCAGATGGCCGGCCACCCGATCGACGAGTGGTGCGTGGAGATGTGGGGCGTCGATGCGCTCGGCGGGCCCACAGTGCCGTTGCCATCCGGCGACGGCAACTACGACCACGACCGCGAACCGGCCGAGGTGGTAGCGCGCATGGCGTGGCGGTGTGCCGATGCCCGCGCCGCGGCGGCGGTGAGCCGTGAGCTGCCGCCGCTCGCGCTCGGCGCGCCTGGCGCCGGCATGACGGGGAGCGGCCGGGCCGGCGGCGGTGTGAGCGAGCTGCTCGGGATCTGGCCCACGCTCGTGTCGCGCAGTCAGGTCGACTCGCACGTGCGGGTCGCGATCGAGGAGGTGCCGTGACGGATCTTCCCTTGCGCGAGCTCGTCGGCTACCGGTCCGGCGACAAGGGCAACCTCGTGAACGTGGCCATCTTCGCCGACGACGACGAGGTCTACGAGCTGATCTGTCGCGAGGCGACGGCCGAACGGGTGAAGGCGCACTTCGGGAACATGGTGCTCGGGCGCGTCGACCGGTATGAGGCGCCCAACGTGCTCGCGCTCAACTTCGTGTTGCACGACGCGCTGGCCGGCGGCGGCACGCGCACGCTGCGCTCCGACAACCTCGGCAAGTCGATGGGTGGCAGCCTCGTGCGCATGACGATCCCGGTCCCCGACCATCTCGCGACGCGCCGGCGGGCGCGGCCCGATGTGCAGTGGGCGCGCGACATCATCGCCCTCGCGATTCGCCAGCCGTCAGGTCCGTCGTAGCGGGGGCGTTCACTACCCCCGCTCGCTGCGCTCGCGCCCCGGTGGGGCGTTACGGCTGGCGCCGGGCTGCGATCACACCGCCAACGACGACCGACACCGCCCACAGCCAGGCGACCCACTGCACCCGCGGCGCCGTCCCGGTGGCCATCACCGCGAGCGCGAGCAACACGAGGTTCCGAACGATCGTTCGCGCGCCCGCGGGAGGGCTCGACGCCGCGGCACCGAAGCAGGGGCAGGGCGTCGTGATGCCGCGTCGCACCTCCACGAAGATGAACACGGTGAACGCGCTGAGGAGCGCGCACGCCACGTAGGCCGCCCACGCCGTATGCCGCTCGACCACGAGACCGAGGGCGGTGAACGCCTCCACGACCGGCAGTGTGAGGTCGAGCCCCACGGGCAGGCCCGATGCGGCGAGCGCGGCGCGCGTGCCCTGTCGATCACGGACCTTGGCGAGCGCGGCGGTGAAGAGCACGCCGGCCACGATGCCCCTGCTGGCAACGACGACCTGATCGGCGATCGTCACACGTCGTAGCGCCCGTATCCGCCCCGGTAGAACAACAGCGGCTTGCCGTTCGTGCGATGGCCGAGCTCCACGACACGCCCCACGACGATCACGTGATCACCCGCGTCGTGCTCGGCTTCGGTCTCGCAATCGATGTAGGCGAGCGCGTCGGTGAGCACGGGTGCACCGGTCGTACCCGCCCGCCAGCCGGTTCCCGCGAAGCGGTCGGCGCCCTTTGCCGCGAACGTGCGGCAGAGCTCCTCGCCGTCTTCGGCGAGCACGTTCACACACCACTTGCCGGCGGCCTGGATGCGTGGCCACGTGCTCGACGACTTCGCCGCGCAGAAGAGCACGAGCGGCGGGTCGAGCGACACGGACGAAAAGGAGTTCGCGGCAAGACCCACGGCCTCGCTGTCGTGCATCGCGGTGATGATCGTGACCCCGGTGGCGAAGTGGCCGAGGACCGCGCGAAACGATGGGGAGTCGGGCGCCAGGGGCGCCATGGCGTTGCCGGTCATCGGCGAGCGCTGGTGTGGGTCGGACCGCCGAGATCGAGGACGAGGCCTTCCGCGGCGGCAATCACCTCGGGACCGCTCGTGCGGGCGGAGAGATCGCGCGTCGCTTCGAGCATGAGGTCGATCATGTCGTCGCCGTGACTGGGATCGTGGTGGAACAAGGCGAGCTGCTTGGCACCCGCTTCTCGCGCCACGTGCAAGGCATACTCGTGCGTGCAATGACCCCAGTGGCGCTTGTGCTCGAACTCGGGCGCAGTGTGTTGCGCATCGTGGATCACGAGGTCGGCGCCGTCGCAGAGCTCGAGCACCTCGTCGGGCACGTGGTCGTCGGTGGGCGCGGCGCCGCACCCCTGGCCGTGGTCCGACACGTACGCGACGCTCACCCCGTGCCAGTCGAGGCGGTACCCGACGGTGGCGCCCACGTGGCGCACGAAGTGCGAGCGCACCTTGGCGCTGTCGCCGACGGCAAACCGGTCGTCGCCCACGTCGTGCCAGCGGACTGTGGCGCCCAGCTGCGAGGCCCGTACCGGGAAGTACGGCGGGCGCATCAGACCGTCGAACACCTCTTCGAGCGGTCCCTCGGCTTGGCGCGGCCCGAAGATGTCGACGTTGGAGCGGGGTTCGTGCAACGGCGTGAAGAACGGCAGGCCCTGCACGTGGTCCCAGTGGAGGTGCGTGAGCAGGAACGTCCCGGCGAACCGGGTGCCGGCGCCGCCCAGGGCTTCTCCGTACGGCGTGAGCCCCGTGCCGAGATCGAACACCACGGACGGCTCGCCCGCGCACTCGACACTGACACACGAGGAGTGCCCGCCGTAGCGTGCGTACTGGTCGCCCTCGCAGGGCGTGGAGCCGCGTACACCCCAGAAGGTGACGTGGATCCCCCCGGAACCGGTCATGGGTTGCGCAGGTTAGTGAGGTCTCGCGCGCAGCGAAAGGGCGCCGGTCCCAACGTGTCGGGCGTCGAGGCGCCCGGAGCGGGGTGCGGCCGTCCGGTACCTTCGGTCACGTGACCGACGTCTCTTCCGCTCCGCTGCGCGCCGGCGCCGCGGGCATCGGCGCGGCGGGCGGTGGGGCAATCCGCACCGCCGGCCTCACCAAGGTGTTCAACGCCCGCGGGAGCCATCTCACCGCCGTCGACAACCTCGATCTCACGATCACCTCGGGTGAGATCTTCGGTCTGCTCGGACCGAACGGCGCCGGCAAGACCACCACGGTCGGCATGCTCACGACTCGGGTGATCCCCACGAGCGGTGAGGCGTGGGTGGGCGACATCGATGTGCGTGCGCACCCCGCGGCCGCCAAGCGCGTGATCGGCGTCGTACCGCAGACGAACACGCTCGACCGTTCGCTCACCGTGCGCGAGAATCTTCTGTTCCACGGCCGGTACTTCGGCATGTCGGGCGGCGAGGCCCGGCGCAGCGCCGATGCCCTGCTCGAGCAGTTCCGCCTCGCCGACCGCGCCAACGCCGAGGTCGACGCGCTGTCGGGTGGCATGGCGCAGCGGCTCCAGCTGGCGCGGGCGATCATGCACAAGCCGCACGTGCTGTTCCTCGACGAGCCCACGGCCGGCCTCGACCCCCAGAGCCGCCTCGCGCTGTGGGAGGTGGTTCGGGAGCTGCACGCCACGGGGCAGACGATCCTGCTCACGACCCACTACATGGAAGAAGCCGATCAGCTGTGCGGGCGGGTCGCGATCATGGACCACGGCCGCATCCTCGCTCTCGACACGCCCGAACGGCTGAAGTCGAGCCTGGGCGCAGCAACGGAGATGCGCGTGCACGCGCTGGGCGATCTCGATGCGCTCGCCACGCTGTTCGCCGGGCTCCCCGGCGTGAGCGGCACCCAAGTGGTCGACGGCGTCGTGCTCGTGTACGTGACCGCCGATGGTCCTCGCCTGCCGGAGCTGATCGGTCACGCCGACCGCGGCGGGTTCAGCGTGACCGACGTGGGCAGCACCGAGCCGAGCCTCGAGACGGTGT
>JADGOO010000127.1 GCA_017882905.1 Acidimicrobiia bacterium
GCCGGTGGCGCGCACGCCCGGAAGCTTGCGCAGCTCGAGCTCGAGGTCGTCGAGCATCATCGGATCGCCCTCCGGCGTTGCTTGTCCTCGAGAAGTCGGCCGTCGGCCAGGTTGAAGAGCGTGTCGAAGTCGTCGGTCTCGTCGGGGCACAGCGCAGCCCCCCACGAGAACGCCGGCGCGTCGCCGCGCAGGCCCGGCGTGCTGCGGACACGGTCGAGCAGCATCGGTACCGCGCTCACTTCGGTGTTCGGGAGGATCATGGCGAACTCGTCGCCGCCGATGCGGGCGGCGTTGTCGCCGTAGCGCAGGCCGCGGCGCATGCGCTCTGCGAGGTCGCGGATGGCGAGGTCGCCGGCCGCGTGGCCCTCGGTGTCGTTGATCTGCTTGAGGTGATCGAGGTCGATGAGCACCAGCGTGAACGGCCAGCCGTAGCGGCGGCTGCGTGCCACGGCCATCTCGACGAGCCGGTCGAAGCTGCGACGGTCGAAGAGCGTGGTGAGCGGGTCGTGCCAGGCGTCGTAGCGCAACACGTCCATGCGCAGGGCGAGCACGCACAACAAGGCGATGAGGGTGCGGTCGAAGTCGCGCTCGGCGAGCGCCGGCTCGGTATAGAGCCCCGGCGGGGCCGACAAGAGGGCCTCGTCGTCGAAGTCGAAGACACGCCGTCCGGCTCGGAACACCTGGCGGCCGAGGTTGGGCTCCTCGATGACGATGGCCGCGTCCTCGAGGCCGTACTCGGCGACGAGCGCGTCGAGGGCGCGGTAGATGATGGCGAGGCCCGACTCGTTGGCGGCGAGCTCAGCCGCCAGTGCTGCGCTGAGATTGCCCATGGCGGAAGCTCCGACCTCGTCGGCGCCTTGACCAGTCGGGATGAGTGAGGCCAGTCCCCGCCCCAGCCCGGTCCTGCGCTCCACCCGTATCCTTCCGACCCATCGCCCGTGTTCGGCGGCCCGAGGCGACAATACTGCTCGGTCCTTCGAGAGAATAGTACCTATTGGCCCAGTTTGACCATCGCCACGATTGCGGTCGTGAGAACCGTGCCGGCTCGCCGCGTCCGGCGGCGGTACCATCCGCGCTTCTGCCCGCACTGCCGCGAAAGTCCTGCTCAGCGCCGTGATCCGCGACCAGCTCGGAGCCGCTCTGCGTACCGCGGTGGAAGCGTGCGGCCTGGCGCCGCCGACCGAGGTCCGCCTCGACGTGCCCAAAGCACGCGAACACGGCGACTTCGCCAGCAACGTCGCGTTGCAGCTGGCCAAAGCGGCCGGCCGCCCACCGCGCGTGGTAGCCGACGACATCGCCCGAGCGCTCATGGCGGCCGACGTGGCCCATCTCGAGCGAGTCGAGGTCGCCGGACCGGGGTTCTTGAACCTGCACCTCGACCCCGGCTGGCTGCACGATCTGCTGCGCGCCGTGCTGGCGGCGGGCGACACATGGGGCACCGGCGACGAGCTCGCCGGGCAGCGCATCAACCTCGAGTTCGTGTCGGCCAACCCCACGGGGCCGTTGCACGCCGGCGGCGGTCGCTGGATCGCAGTCGGCGACGCCACGGCCAATCTCCTCGCGGCACGCGGCGCGCAGGTCCACCGCGAGTACTACCTGAACGACACGGGCAACCAGCTCGACATGCTGCGCGAATCGCTATCCGCCCGCTACCACGGTCGCCAGCTTCCCGAAGACGGCTACAAGGGCGCCTACGTGACCGAGCTCGCGTCCGAGCTCCGGGGCGAGCACGGCGATGCACTCACCGACGACGAGCTCTGTGAGCTCGGACTGGCCCGACTCATCGTCGGGATCCGCGACGACCTCGCGCGCATCGGCGTGCACTTCGACACGTGGTTTTCCGAGCGCACGTTGCACGAGCGCGGCGACGTTGCCGACGTGCTGCGCGTCCTCGACGGGAAGGGCATCACCTACTCGGCCGAGGGCGCAGTGTGGCTGCGCAGCACCGACTTCGGCGACGACCGCGACCGCGTGCTCGTGCGCAGCAATGGCACGACCACCTACCTCTGCAACGATCTCGCGTATCACCGTGACAAGCTGGCGCGCGGCTCGGATCACCTCATCGACATCTGGGGATCCGACCATCACGGCCAGGTGAAGTCGCTGCAAGCCGGCTTGCAGGCGCTCCTCGGCGTGCACGGTGAACCGGAGATCATCCTCGGTCAGCTCGTGAAGCTCATGCGCGACGGGCGAGAGATCAAGATCTCGAAGCGCGCGGGCAACTACGTCACGCTCGCCGACATCCTCGACGAGGTCGAGGCCGACGTCGCGCGCATGACGTTCCTGCTCCAGAGCCTCGATACCAAGCAGACGTTCGATCTCGATCTCGTGACGTCGCAATCGATGGACAACCCCGTGTACTACGTGCAGATGGCGCACGCCCGCATCGCGTCGATCGGTCGGCGCGCCACCGAAGCCGGGGTGTCGCGATTGCCACTCGAACAGGTCGATCTGAGCCTGTTGACCCACGAGCGCGAGACCGAGCTGTTGCGCGCGCTCGCCGACCAGCCCGAGATGATTGCCGCGGCCGCGGCGGAGCGCGCACCGCACAAGGTGTCGCACTGGGCGCTCGACTTCGCGGGCCGCTTCCACGGCTTCTACCGCGACTGCCGCGTGCTCGATCCCTCCGACGCCGCCGAGGTTGGCGGCGGCCCGGGCGCGCTCACCCAGGCGCGGCTCGCGCTCACCGACGCGTGCGGAATCGGTCTTGCCCGTGCGCTCGGCCTCCTGGGTGTTCACGCGCCTGACGAGATGGCGCGCCTCGATGACGACCAGGATCCGGTCGCGGGCTGACTGCATGCACGCCGACCCAATCGACCTGTCGTTGTTGGCCCGATCGGCGGCGATCGACCGCGACGGACGCCTTTCGATCGGCGGCTGTGATCTCGTGGCGCTGGCCGAAGAGCACGGGACGCCGCTCTACGTGTACGACGAAGACGAGCTGCGCGTGCGTTGCCGGGAGTACCGAGCCGCGTTCCCAGGTGGTGTCGCCTACGCGAGCAAGGCGTTCTTGTGCCTCGCCATGGCGCGACTCGTGAACGAGGAGGGACTCGACCTCGATGTGGCGAGCGGTGGCGAGCTGCACGTTGCCCTCGCGGCCGGCTTCCCTGCCGATCGGATCCAGCTGCACGGCAACAACAAGTCGGCCGACGAGCTGCGCCGCGCGCTGAACGCGGGCGTGCGACACGTGATCGTCGACAGCTACGACGAGCTCGACCGCATCGACGCGCTTGTACGCGACGAGCGGTGCCCCCCACCCGACGTGCTCGTGCGCGTGAATCCCGGTGTCGACGCGCACACACACGAGTACCTGGCCACCGGCGCGGTCGACGCGAAGTTCGGGTTTCCCCTCATCGACAACCAGGCGTTCTCGGCGATCACACGCATCGCCGATTCGAACACCGCGACCTTCGCCGGCATCCACGCACACATCGGGTCGCAGATCTTTCGACGCGAAGGGTTTGCTGCCGCGCTCGAGCGCCTCGCGTTGCTCGTCGCTCGTGTCGAGTCGGAGCTCGGGCTTGCCGTCGACGAGCTCAACATCGGAGGCGGACTCGGGGTGCGCTACGTCGAGTCGGATGATCCACCGTCGATCGCGCAGCACGCAGCACTCGTGCACGAAGATCTCGGTGCCGCGTTGAGTGCCGCGGGGGTGCGCCAGCCGCCGCGGTTGACCACCGAACCGGGGCGCTCCATCGCGGGGCCCGCCGGCGTCACGCTGTATCGCGTGGGCACCATCAAGACGATCCCCGGGCTGCGCACGTACGTCTCGGTCGACGGCGGGCTGAGCGACAACCCGCGTCCCGCGCTGTACGGCGCGACCTACGAGGCGTTCCTGCCCGCCCGAGCCGCGGCGCGCCGCGATGCGCTCGTCACCATCGCGGGCAAGCACTGCGAGCAGGGCGACCTGTTGGCCACCGATGTGGAGGTCCCCGGCGAGATCGAGCCCGGCGACGTGCTCTGCATGCCGGTCACGGGCGCCTACGGGCACTCGATGGCGAGCAACTACAACAAGATCGGCCGCCCGGCGGTGGTCTTCGTGCGCGCGGGAACGCATCGTGTCGTCGTGCGTCGGGAGACCGACGACGACCTCTTGCGCCTCGACATCTCGTGAAACCGAGATGCTCCCTTGTTTGCTTCCACCGGTAGCCTCCGGCGCGTGGAGAACGGGGTTGTTCGCGTCGGCCTGCTCGGGTGCGGCAACGTCGGCGCGGCCTTGGTGCAGCTGATCGAAGATCGCGCACCCGAGATTGCCCGGCGGGCGGGCTTGCGGATCGAAGTCGGCCGCGTCGCCGTGCGCAACGTTGCCAAGGAGCGGCCGGTCACGCTCGCCGACGGAGTGCTCACGCACGACGCGCAGTCGGTAGTCGACGATCCCGACATCGATCTGGTCGTCGAGCTGATCGGCGGGGTCGAGCCGGCCCGCGCCCTCATCCTCGACGCGTTGAAGCTCGGCAAGCCGGTCGTCACCGGCAACAAGGAGCTCCTGGCCAACGTGGGTCGCGACGTGATCGACGCGGCCGAGGCTGCGGGTGTCGACCTGCTGTTCGAAGCGAGCGTGGGCGGCGGGATCCCGTTGATCCGGCCGCTGCGCGAGAGCTTGGCCGGCGAGCGCATCAAGCGTCTGATCGGCATCGTCAACGGCACGACCAACTACATCCTCACGCGCATGACCGAAGAGGGTTGCAGCTTCGCCGACGCCCTCGCCGAAGCCCAGAGCCTCGGCTACGCAGAACGCGACCCCACCGCCGATGTCGAGGGCTACGACGCCGCGGCCAAGACCGCGATCCTCGCGACCGTTGCCTTCGGAGCGCGTGTCGTGGCAGGCGACGTGTACCGCGTGGGCATCACCGACGTGACACCGGCCGACATCGCGGCCGCACGAGACCTCGGCTACACGATCAAGCTCCTCGCCGTGGCCGAAGAGACCGATGGGCAGATCGCGGCGCGTGTGCACCCGGCGATGGTGCCGCTCGACCATCCGCTCGCGTCCGTGCGAGGCAGCTTCAACGCCGTGTTCGTGGAAGGTGACGCCGTCGGCGAGCTGATGCTCTACGGACGAGGTGCGGGCGGGAGACCTACCGCGATTGCGGTGCTCGGCGACCTCATCGACGCCGCCAAGAACCTGCACAACGGTGCGCGCGGCGCCACGCTCGGCGAGCTCGCCCGCAAGCCGATGCGCCCGATCGACGAGGTGCAGAGCCAGTTTTACCTGACCGTCGATGTGGCCGACCGACCCGGTGTGCTCGCCGCGATCGCCGGTGTGTTCGGTCGCCGTGGTGTGAGCATCCAATCGATGCAACAGCAAGGCCAGGGCGACGGCGCCCACCTGATCTTCGTCACGCACCTCGCGCCCGAAGCAGCCCTCGCGGCCACGCTGCACGACGTGCGTGAGCTCGACAGCGTGGAACGCGTCGGCTCGGTGCTGCGAGTGTTGGGTGCCGAGCGATGAACGCCCCGTCGAGCGGTCAGCCGGCATTGGGCGGACGCACGTACCCGTGGCCGGGGCTCATCGAGGCGTACCGACCGCGGTTGCCGGTGAGCGACGGCACTCCGGTAGTGACGTTGCTCGAGGGCAACACGCCGCTGCTCCGCGCGCCGCGCCTCTCCGACATGACCGGCTGCGACGTGTGGCTCAAGATCGAAGGTGCCAACCCCACCGGTTCGTTCAAGGACCGCGGCATGACAGTCGCGATCTCGAAGGCCGTCGAAGAAGGTGCCAAGGTCGTGGTGTGCGCGTCGACCGGCAACACGTCGGCGTCGGCTGCTGCGTACGCGGCACGCGCCGGCTTGCTGTGCGCGGTGCTCATCCCCGAGGGCCATGTCGCGCTCGGCAAGCTCGCCCAGGCGTTGATCCATGGCGCGCGCACCCTGCAGATCCGGGGCAACTTCGACGACGCACTGAACCTCGTGCGCGATCTCGGCACTCGCGAAGGCGTCACGATCGTCAACTCGATCAACCCCTATCGCATCGAAGGCCAAAAGACTGCGGCGTTCGAGATCGTCGACGCGTTCGGCGACGCTCCCCACGTGCACTGCATCCCGGTCGGCAACGCGGGCAACATCACTGCGTACTGGCGCGGCTACACCGAATACGCCCGCGATGGGATCGGCGGCACGTTGCCCCGCATGCTCGGCTGGCAGGCCGCCGGTTCCGCGCCACTGGTCATCGGTGAGCCGGTGCCGCATCCGGAGACGATCGCAACCGCGATCCGCATCGGCAACCCGGCGAGCTGGGCGAGTGCGATCGCGGCGCGCGACGAATCGGGCGGCCACATCGGCGCCGTGACCGACGCGGAGATCCTGGCCGCGTACCGGCTGCTCGCCGGCAGCGAAGCCGTGTTCGTGGAGCCGGCGTCGGCGGCGTCGGTCGCGGGGTTGCTCAAGGCGGCCGATGGCGGCCTCGTCACGGCGGGGGAGCGCGTCGTGTGCACGGTCACCGGCCACGGGCTCAAGGATCCGAACCGGGCGATCGCCGAGGTCGACGCGGGAGCGACCGTCGACGCGCGGGCCGACGCGGTACTGGAGGAGCTCGGATTGTGAAGCGTGCCGCGGTCGCCGCGCTTGCCGCCATCGCGCTGGGCGCGTGCGGCACCAGCGCGAGCCACGTTGCGGCGCCCACCACGAACGCGCCGACCACGTCGACCACGGCCGCGCGCACCACCACGACCGCCGCCGACGATCCTCTCGTGCACGCGCCGCCTGCGGTCGCGCTGCCGGTCCCGCAGCACTCGCCGAGCGATCCGTACGCGGCGGTGCCCGTCCGCCAGATCGGCACGATCGTGATCCCGCGCATCGGTGTGCACCACCCCATCTACGAAGGCATCTGGCTCACAGTGATCGATAACGGGCCGGGCCACTGGCCCGGTACGGCGCTTCCCGGCAAGCTCGGCAACACCGTGTTCCCCGGCCACCGCGTCACGCACACGCACCCGTTCCTCGACCTCGATCAGCTGCGGCCAGGCGATGCGATCATCTTCGAGATGCCCTACGGCACGTTCACGTACTCGGTCCGCGACACGATCATCGTCGCCCCCGCCGACAGCTGGGTCGTGAACCAGCACGCCGACCACGAGGTCACGCTGATCGCGTGCAACCCGAAGCACAGTGCACAGCAACGAATCGTGGTGCAGGGCGTCCTCACCAAGTCCGCACCGCCCGTAGCAGGGAGCGTCATATGAGCAGCCAGACCTCCGGCGTCCGAACGAGCGTCCGTCCCGTCGCACTCGTCACCGGTGCGAGCGCCGGCATCGGCGAAGCGTTGGCGCGCGAGCTCGCCGCGCGTGGCAACGATCTGGTGATCGTGGCGCGCGACACGGGCCGCCTCGATGCGCTCGCCAACCAGCTGCACTCGGCGCACGGCAGCGAGGTCGAGGTGATCGGTGCCGACCTGGTCGACCCGTCGCAGCTCGCGAAGGTGGAGGCGCGCCTCGCCGACGCCGATCGGCCGCTCGACATCGTGGTCAACAACGCCGGTTTCGGCACGGTCGGCGAGTTCCACACCCTGCCGATCGACGGTGATGAGCGCGAGATCCGCCTCAACGTCGTTGCCCTGGTCCGCCTCACCCACGCCGCGTTGGGTCCGATGGTTGTGCGGGGAAGCGGCGGCATCTTGAACGTCTCGTCGCTCGCGGGCTTTCAACCGACCGCGCGCATGGCTACCTACGGTGCCACGAAGGCGTTCGTGTCGAGCTTCACCCAGGCAGTCCACGAAGAGGTCAAGGGCAATGGGGTGCAGGTCACGGTGCTGTGCCCCGGCTTCACGCGCACCGAGTTCCAAGAGCGAGCCGGCGTGCCGGCATCGCGTCTTCCCGACGTGGCATGGCAAGACGCGCCGGAGGTCGCCAAGGCCGGCCTCGACGCACTCGCGAAGGGCGCGGCGGTCGCGGTGCCCGGCGCGCTCAACAAGGTGACTGCGTTCATGTCGGATGCGATGCCGTCGGCGATCACGCGCCGCATAGCCGGCACGCTCGCCAAGCTCTACGAGGGTTGAACCGACGCGACTTCGTCAGCCCGCCGCGATGCGGTACACGCCGCCGTCACCCGACAGCACATAGAGCTCGCCTGCGTTGTCGGTGCCGAAGCTCTCGGGTGCGCTCACGCTCGCGTGCAGGTCGTGTGGATGGTTCTGCGCGTCGAGCGCGTTGATCTCGCCGTCGCAGTTGTCGGCGTAGACGTAGCTGCCGACCAGGTTGGCGATCGCATGGCCGCGGTAGACGAAGCCGCCGATGATGGCGCAGCGTCCGCCGCTGTGTGAGTACTCGAACACGGGGTCGACCTCGCCCGGCGGGCGCGAGCCCTTCAGGGCGTGCGCGCCCTCGCGCAGGCTCCATCCGAGGTTCTGGCCCCCGCGACCCGCAGGCAGGTGATCGACCTCTTCCCAGCTCCCCCCACCGACATCGCCGATCCACAGATCGTGCGTCGCGGAGTCGAACGAGAAGCGCCAAGGGTTGCGCAGTCCCCATACCCACGTCTCGGGCGCGGCGTTCGCGTTGTGCAGGAAAGGATTGTCGGACGGGATCGAGTACGGGTGTGAGCCGACCGGCGCAGGATTGATGCGCAGGATCTTCGACAGCAGCGTGCGGCGGTTCTGGCCGTTGTTCTGCGGGTCGCCTTCGCTGCCGCCGTCGCCGAGCCCGATGTAGAGCATGCCGTCGTTGCCGAACGCGATCTGGCCGCCCTTGTGGTTCGGATACGGCTGGTGCACGGTGAGCACGACGCGCTTGGTCGCCGGGTCGGCCACGTCGCCGCGCATCGCGTACTCGTCGACGTTGGTGTCGTTGGCGGGCGTGATCAGATCGACGTAGAGCTTGGTGCCGTCGGGCGAGAAGGCGAGGCCGAGGAGGCCCTGCTCGTTGTCCTGCGCAACTGCGCCGTGCAAGTCGAGCACCGGCGCCGGCGCGAGCACTCCGTTGCGAACGACGCGGACACGTGCCACGTGCTGTTCGGCCACGTAGAGCCCGGTGTCGCGAGGCCGGGATGCGAACGCGACCGGTTCGTCGAGCCCGGCTGCGACGCGCACGAGCTTCGCCGTGACGGTGGACACGTCGGGCGCGGCGCTGCCCGTGGTTCCCCCTGTCTGCGTGGACTGTGTGGCCGCTGTCGTCGGCGTGTCGGAGGTGGGCGCCGGCGCGGTGCTGACCGATGCGCCGGACCCGCTGTTCCCGGAACCGCACGCCGCGGCGACGGCAAGCAGCAGCGGAAGGATCCGGCGGCCTCGGCGCATCGACCCGCAAACTATCCACCGTGCTGCGTAGCATCGCCGTCACCATGCAGGTGCTCGCGTGAAGTACGTCGTGTTCGTCCCCGACGGTTGTGCCGATGAGCCGCTCGCGGAGCTCGGTGGCCGCACCCCGCTCGAAGCCGCGCACATGCCGCGCCTCGAGGCATTGGCCGCGCGCGCCGAGGTGGGTCGGGCCCAGGTGATCCCCGAGGGTCTTCCGGCGGGGAGCGACGTCGGCAACATGGCAATCCTCGGTTTCGACCCGACCCGGTATCACACCGGGCGCGCGCCGATCGAGGCCGCGGCCATGGGCGTCGAGCTGCATCCCGACGAGGTGGCGTACCGCTGCAACCTGGTCACGCTCGCGCCCGCCGACTACGCAGGCGAGCTCCCGATCATGGTCGACTTCGCGGCCGGGCATCCCGACAACGAACAGAGCCATGCGATCGTTGCCGCGCTCGACGCCGCGCTCGGCAACGGCCGCGACGGTGTGCGGTTCCATCCGGGTGTGGAGTACCGCCACCTCTGCGTGGTGCCGCGCGAGTGGTCCGACGCGAGCTGCGTTCCGCCGCACGACCTCACCGGTCAGCCCGCGGTCTTCCCGTCGGGTCCGGCCGGCGCCCGCATCACCGCACTGATGGATGCCTCCCGTGCCGTCGTGGGCGGCGTCGCCGCGCGAGTCAACAGCTCCGCCACCCAGATCTGGCTGTGGGGGCAAGGCGTGAAGCCGGCGCTGCCCAAGTTCGTCGACACGTTCGGAGTCGCCGGCCGGCTCTCGAGCGCCGTCGATCTCGTCACGGGGCTCGGCGTCCTGTGCGGACTCGACGTGGTCGATGTTCCTGGCGCGACTGCAGGCTTCGACAACGACTACGGGGCACAGGCCCGCGCGTGCATCGACAGCCTCGTCGATCGCGACCTCTTCGTGCTGCACGTGGAATCGACCGACGAGGCCGGACACGCCGGGCGCGCCGACATCAAGACCGACGCGCTCGCGCGCTGGGACTCCGACATCATCGGCCCCGTCGTCGACGCGCTCGAGCAACGCGGCGAACCGTTCCGCGTGCTCATGTTGCCCGACCACGCCACGCCGTGCGCCCTGCGCACGCACACCGCCGACCCTGTGCCGTACATGCTCTACGACAGCACCAAGGCGGTCGCGGGCGGTCGGTACACGGAGGCGGGCGTCGCTTCCCGGCCGGTGGTCGCCGCGCACGAGCTCATGGGTCGCCTCGTGCGCACAGCCGGCTGACGGAGCCGCCCACGCGGTGTGGCGGCGCGCCCTTCCGGTTCGGGGTCGGCTTCGGTGTTCGCTCCGCGATGTGTAACATGGTCGACGGTTCCGCCGATCGAAGATCTGGCGGAGCGGGCCCTCCCCGGTGTCGGCAATCCTTTTGCCCCGGTAATTCCTTCGCCCCGGGCTGCGGCCGCTTCTTTTCCATTCGCTTCCGGGCCCGTCCCGGATCCTCGGTGCGCACCAGGAGTGCCATGAGCGACCAGACCTTCGAGCGATCAGCGCTCGACGGCAAAGACCGTGAGCAGCTGCAGGCCATCGCCTCGGCTGTGGGGGTGAAGGGCGTCAGCCGCTTGAAGAAGGCCGACTTGGTCGATGCGATCGTCGGCGCCACCAGCAACGGGCGCGCCGACCAATCGAGCAACGGCGCCGACCAATCGAGCAACGGCGCCGACCGTGAGCACGCCACAGAGCGCGCTCCTGAGAAGAAGCGCATCCGATCGGCTCGCGCCTCGGCCCTCGACCCGACCTCGCCCATCGCGGCCGAAGAACAGGCGCTGGCCGTGCAGTCCGCTGGGACCGACGAGCCGCTGCCGATCATTCGGCCGCGACGCAATCCCGCCGGCGACCAGCACGCCAAGGGCAACGATGCTCAGCCCACAGAGCGCGACGCACACGCCGCACCGACCGCCGACACCGCCCCGCACGGCGCCGAAACCAACGGCGACCGCGAGCACACCGGTTCCAACACGACCGAAGGTGCCCAGTCGACCGATCCGCACAACGGCGGTGGCGCCGGCGACCAGTGGCAGACCAACGACGATCGTCGCGGCCGACGCAGCCGTCGTCGCGGACGCAACCGCGAACGGGGCGACATGCCGGCAGTCGAAGCAGACAGCTCGTCGGGCTCGTACCAAGGTGAGCTGATCGAGACGGCCGGGCTCCTCGACCTGCGCGACGAGGGCTACGGCTTCCTGCGCGCCGGCGGGTACCTCGCCGGTCGCAACGACGCGTACGTGTCGGCGTCACAGGTTCGGCGCTTCGCGCTCCGCAAGGGCGATCACATCCAAGGCGCCACCCGCCCCGCGTCGAGCAACGAGAAGTACCCGGCGTTGCAGCGCGTCGATCTCGTGAACGCCATGTCTCCCGACGAGGCTCGTGGCCGCGCCCGTTTCGAAGACCTCACGCCGCTGTTCCCCGACGTACAGCTGAAGCTCGAGCTCCGCGACGACCCGACGGCGCTGACCGGTCGCATCATCGATCTCGTCGCGCCGATCGGCAAGGGCCAGCGCGGCATGATCGTCTCACCGCCCAAGGCCGGCAAGACCACCATCATCAAGCAGATCGTGCACGCGATCGAGCGCAACAACCCCGAATGCCACATGATGGTGCTGCTCGTCGACGAGCGCCCCGAAGAAGTCACCGACATGAAGCGCCACGTGCTGCGCGCCGAGGTGATCTCCTCAACGTTCGACCGCCCCTCCGACGAGCACTGCCACGTGGCCGAGCTCGCGATCGAGCGCGCCAAGCGACTCGTCGAGATGGGCCAAGACGTGGTGATCATCCTCGACGGCATCACCCGCCTCGCCCGCGCCTACAACCTCGCTGCGCCGGCCACGGGCCGCATCATGTCGGGTGGCATCGATGCCGGCGCGCTCTACCCGCCGAAGAAGTTCTTCGGCGCGGCCCGCAACGTCGACGAAGGTGGCTCGCTCACCATCATCGCCACGGCCCTCGTCGACACGAACTCCAAGATGGACGAGCACATCTTCGAAGAGTTCAAGGGCACCGGCAACCTCGAGCTGCGCCTCGACCGGCGCTTCGCCGACCGCCGGATCTTCCCGGCCATCGACATCGAGGCATCGGGAACACGACACGAGGAGCTGTTGTTCGATCGCATACAGCTCCAGCAGGTCTGGAAGCTGCGTCGGGTGCTGTCCGCACTCGATGCCGATCGCGGCGACCGTGACCACGGGTCGTCGGGCAAGGGGCTCGAGCTGCTCATCGAGAAGTTGCGCACGACGCGCACGAACGCCGAGTTCTTGAGCGAGATCTCCAAGGCCCCCGCCCCCGCGATCTAGCCCCCACAAGTCCGCGGCGGGTCCTGGCGCCGGGGTTTCCCAGATCCGATGCTCGCTTCGCTGCGCTTCGTTCCGGGAACCCCTCCCCGGCGCCACCCGCCGCTCGTGGTGCCAGCCGTACAGGTGGCACGTAGAATGGAAAAGGTATGAAGACTGGAATCCATCCTGAGTATGTGGAGTGCCGGGTGCACTGCTCGTGTGGGAACGAGTTCGTGACCCGCTCCACGCAGCCGACCTTGCGGGTCGAGCTGTGCGCCGAGTGCCACCCCTTCTACACGGGCAAGCAGAAGCTGGTCGACACTGGTGGGCGCGTCGAGCGCTTCCAGCGCCGGTACGCCAAGAGCGCGAAGAAGAAGTAGCAGCTGTGGCTCGTGAGGAGCCGCGCTACATGGGCGGCCAGGCCGTCCTCGAAGGCGTGATGATGCGCGGCCCCGCCCAGTGGGCCGTGGCCGTGCGTCGCGCCGACGGATCGATCACGACCACGACCGGCGCTGTCGCCGGCTGGTCGGAGCGCTACCGCAACGTGCCGCTGCTGCGCGGTGTCACCGGGCTCGCGGAGTCGCTCGCCCTCGGGTACCGGTCGCTCGCGTGGTCGGCCGAGCGCCAGATCGAAGACACCGACGACACAGCCGACGATGCCGGCCGCGCCGACCTCGGGGGCGACGCCGCCGACGCGAGCGCCGTACCGGCGCGCGTGCTGCGCGGCGCGATGTTCGTCGCCGCGATCTTGTTCGCCGGCGTGTTCCTCGTGACGCCCGCCGTGCTCGGTCACATGGTCGCCCGTCATGTCTCGCTGTCGGCGCAAGTGGTCGAGTCGGTGGTGCGCCTCGCATTCTTCGTCGGCTACCTGGCGCTCGTCGGGCTGCTCGGCGACATCCGGCGCGTCTTTCAGTACCACGGCGCCGAGCACAAGTCGATCGCCGCCTACGAGACGGGTGTGGAAGTCACTCCCGAAGCCGCGCAGCGGTTCACCACTGCCCACGTGCGATGCGGCACCAACTTCCTGCTCACCGTGATGATCGTCGCGATCGTGGTCTACGCGATCGTGCCCACGCCGTCGCTGCTCACGGTGATCGCATCACGGATCGTGCTCATCCCGTTGATCGCGGGTCTCTCCTACGAGGTGATCCGCCTCGCCGCGCGCAACATGCATCGTGCCTGGGTGCGCGCCGCCATGACGCCAGGTCTCCTGCTGCAACGGCTCACGACGCGCGAGCCCACGCTCGATCAGCTCGAGGTGGCGATTGCCGCGCTGCGGGCGTGTATGACCAGCGATCAGCTCGCGGAGGTCGACGCTCGCGTCGCGGCCTGAGGTCGCGTCAGCGACAGCTCGCCAAGAACGACGCCATCGGCGCCGTCATCACTCGGTCGCCCAGCTGGCCGATGTTGCTGACCACCTGCCCGTGCCCGATCGACGACGCATTGACCACCTGCACGGGAACGCCCGCGTTGCGCAGCGCGTTCACGAAGGCGATCTGTTGCGCGAGCTTGCCGCCGCTCTCTCCGCCGCGTTCTACGACGAGGAACGGCGGGATGCCGTGACCCGGACCGACCGAGCTGATCGCCGACGCGGCGACCCAACCCGCCGCGGACGGTCCGTACGCGGCCACGTACACCTGGCGCGCCGTGGAGCCGGCTGTCGCAAGCCACGAGGCGAGGTTGTACGCCGTGCCGTCGAGCGCGCCGGCGCACCGCAGGCCGCCGGTCGCGCCGAGCAGGGCGGGGTTCGTGGCGACTTCGGCGACCATTTCGGCGCCCGTCGAATGGCCGAGCAACACCACGTGGCTCGGGTCGGCGCCGAACGACGCGGCGTGCGCGTGCACCCACGCGACTGCGGCGGCAACATCGTCATCGAACGCGGGATACCGAACGTGCAAGCGGTAGTCGACGCTCACCACCGCCCATCCCTGCGCGTGGAACCACGGCACGACGGGGTCGATGAGCTGCGTGCGATCGCCGCAGCAATAGCCGCCACCGTGCACGAAGACGACCACGCCGTAGGCGCAACCCGACACGACCGGGAACACGTCGAGGGCCGACGGCCCGTAGCCAACGCCGAGTTGCGGCGCTCGCGAGCCGGAGCACGAGGATCCGCCGCCGCCGCCTCCTCCGCTACCACCACCCGCACCGGCCGACCCGGGTCGCGTCGTGGGACTTCCGCCGATGCGGGCTCCGGGGCGGTGTGTGCGCGTCGTGGTGGATGTGACCGCGGGCGCGCTCGATGACGATGCGGCCGCCGCGTTGGCGGATGCCGACGTCGTCGAGGATGACCGCAGCGAAGAGTGATACGCCTTGCCTCCGCACGCGGCCGCGATCACTGCCATCGTGACCGCGACCACGCCGATGCGCGCTGATCTCACGTGGTGCACCCCGAAAGGAACTGGGCAACCGGGTTCGTCATCACCTTGTCGCCACTCCGCCCGATGTCGTCGATCACCTGGCCGTGCCCGATCGATGAGGCGTCGACCGTCGACACGTCGGCGCCGGCCGTTCGCAACGCGGCTACGAATGCCTTCTGCATCTGCAGCTTGAGTGGCTTCTCGCCGGGCCGCAACGCGACGAGCCACCGGCGCACCACGTGGCCTGCTGCGGCCTGCTGCGTGGCCGATGCCGCCTTCCACTCTGTTGCATCGGAGCCGAAGGCCTGGCGGTACAGCGAGATCGACCCGCCGCTGTTCATCAACGCGGACACGTCGAGCACGGCCGCGTCGAGCACGACCACGCAACGCAGCGATGTCGTGTCGAGCCCGCCGTGCGCGAGCAGCGTGGGGTCAGTGCCGAGCAACGCGACCATCTCGGCACCGGTGGAATGCCCGGCGAGCACGAGCCGCGAACCGTCACCGCCCCACGCGCCGATGTGTCCCTTGATCCAACCGAGCGCATCGGCGACGTCGTCTTCGAACGTCGGGAACGTCACCGAGCCGGCGCCGCGAGTGAGCCGGTAGTTCACGCTCGCGACGACGAACCCGTTCTGCGTGAGCCATGTGGCCGGGCCGACGATGTCGTTCGCCTTGTCGCCGCAGCAGTAACCGCCACCGTGGACGAACACGAACACCGGAGCGCACACAGGGTGGGCCGGGAGGTACAGATCGAGGCTCGTGCGACCCACGGGCACTCCCGCATGATGCGAGTACGCAACGGTCCGGTCGCGCCGTGTGCCCGTGCAGGTCGTCGCGCGCGCGGGCGCGCCCGACGCGATCGTGACCGCGCTGGTGGTCGGGCTCGACGATCCCGACTTGCTCGAGGAACCGCAGCCGCTCGCGGCGATGGCGATCGCAGCAACGAGTGCGGCGATCGACCGGCGCGTCACAGCCCGGCGCAGTTGGCTGGGCACGGGCCAGAACGGTAGACGGTCGTCGGCCATTAGCATCGTCAGCGTGCAGCTGGACTGGACGCAAGATGAGCTGCTGGCCACCGACCCGGTTATCGAACCGTTGGTCGCGGCGGGTCGGCGCTGCCATGGTGGGTTCGCAGCCGACGGTCGCTATGTCTCGCCGCGTACGCAAGGGCGAATCCCCGCGATCGAGGCGTGGCAGAGCGCTCACGTGACCGCGGGCGGCACCCTCGTTGCCGCGCCGATCGATGAATGGCCGGAGCCCTATCCCAACGTCGCGCAATCGCGGTACCTGCTCGAAGAAGATGTCAGCGACCTCGTCGTCACCACGCTCACACGAATTGGCACGGTCGAGGGTTTCGGCGGACTGATCCGTCATGCCGCCGTCGAGGGTCTCCAACGCCACTTCGACGACTCCATTGCCGCTACCACGCTGGCGCATCTCACGAGCGGCCTCTTCGAGGCGCACGCGCGCGATGAGACCGGGCACGGCGACGAGGCCGGGCACAAAGAGATGTGGTTCGCGGCGCGCGACATCGCGTTCGATCGCCCGTTCACCGATGACGAGACGGCGCGCATGCTCGACCGCATGGGCATACCTGCCGGGGCGTTGAACAGCAGCGGCCCACCGCCCGACGCGGCCACCGTACGCGCGGCGCTCGAAGCCCAGCGCGTGCACGACGATCTCGATCCTGCGTTCGAGGCGATGATCCGCCGGATGTTGGGCCTGATGTTCATCGAGGTGTCGGCGTTCCACACGTTCGCGTGGGCTGAAGAGCTGCTCGGTGACGACGCACTCGCGGCCGGCGATGGCGAAGCGGCCCGCCTTGTGAGTTACATCCGCACCGACGAGACACCGCACGTCGAGTATTTGCGCACAGCGATCAGTGAGATCCGCGACCGGACGCTCGTGGGCGAGTCGGGCCGGCGGCACGAGGGAAGGGCCGTGATCGATCGGCTGTGGGCGATCGGGCGCGCCGAATCCCTCGGGCCGCGTCGAGACGCGTTACGCCAGAGCACGCTGGCCGAGCTCGAGTGCGCGCTGGCCGGCAATCCGCGCGCCGACGAGATCCGCGGCGGCTTCCATGAACGTGGATCGCTGCGCCCGACTCTCGGTGGTCTCGAAGCAGTGAAGGAAGGCGCGTGAAGTTCGGGGTGTTCTACGAGCACCAGCTCCCGCGCCCGTGGGATGAGCGCTCCGAGTACCAGCTCTTCCAGGACGCGCTCGACCAGATCGAGTACTGCGACAAGATCGGCATCGACCACGTGTGGGAGGTCGAGCACCACTTCCTCGAGGAGTACTCGCATTCGAGTGCTCCCGAGGTGTTCCTCGCCGCGGCGTCGCAGCGCACGAAGCGCATCCGCCTCGGACACGGAATCGTGCAGACACCGCCGGGTTTCAACCACCCAGCGCGCGTCGCGGAACGCATCGCCACGCTCGATCTCGTCTCGGGCGGCCGCGCCGATTTCGGCAGCGGTGAGTCGTCGTCGGAGGCGGAGCTCGGTGGCTTCGGCATCGACCCGATGCACAAGCGGGAGATGTGGGAAGAGGGGCTGCGCGTCGCCGTGCGCTGCATGACGGAGTCGCCATTCACGGGGCATGCCGGCAAGTTCGTGCAGATGCCACCGCGCGACGTGGTGCCCAAGCCGATGCAGAAGCCGCACCCGCCGTTGTGGGTCGCGTGCAGCCGGCGCGACACGATCCACCTCGCGGCGCAGAAGGGCATCGGCGCGCTCGGCTTCGCGTTCGTCGACCCCGAGGAAGCGAAGCTCTGGGTCGACGACTACTACACGACGCTCGCCGATGAGGGCGTCCCGATCGGCGACGCCGTCAACGCCAACATCGCGTGCGTCACCACGTTCATGTTGCACGACGACGAGGAGACGGCACTCGCGCGCGGGCTCGAAGGCGCGAACTTCTTCGGTTACTCGCTTGCGCACTACTACGTGTTCGGGCGCCACCAGCCCGGCGTGACCGATGTGTGGGAGGAGTACGAGCAGCGGCGCGCCGAACACGGCTACGACCCGGTTGCCGTCGAGCTTGCCGCACGGCACGGCGACGTCCTCGGCGCCAAGGTCGTCAGCGAGGGCTTCGGTGGACTACGCGGCGCGATCGGCACACCCGACCAGCTCCGCGAGTTCCTGCGTCGCTACGAAGATGTCGGCGTCGACCAGGTGATCTTCTGCTACCAGTCGGGCAAGAACCGCCATGAGCACATCATGGAAGCGCTCGAGCTGTTCGGTCGCGAAGTGCTTCCGGAGTTCGCCGAGCGCGATGAGGCGCAGCAGCGCGCCAAAGCACAGCGTCTCGAACCGGTCGTCGAGCAGGTGATGGCGCGCAAGCCGGAGTCGGATCACCCGCCGCTGCCGTCATCCGATTACGCGTACCCGGCGTTCCCGCGTGCCCTCGCCGACCGGTTTGGCAACGACGACTTCCACAAGATGCTCGACCAAGTGGGCGACGCGGCGAGCGAAGGCAACATGACCACGATCGAGAACCTGCTGCGCCAGTAGTAAGTGCGCTCAGCCGCGACCGGTGCGGATGATCGCCGCGTACGCAGCCCGCGGAACGTGCGCCTCGAACTGGTAGCTGTGGGCGAGCGACGGCGCGATCCACACGTGCATCATGAAGTAGGTGTTCGTGTTGTGCGTTCCGACCGCGCACTGACCCGAGCCGTTCGATTCGCCGACCACTTCGTGCGTCGCCGACAGGCAGAGGTTCGCGTGCGCGTGCCACTGCGTGAGCGGCCCGGCCACATCGGGACCGGGTTGGCACGGTGCCGGCCCGAGGAACATCGCACCGAGGAGCACCGGACCCGACACGGTGTTCGCGTAGACGAGCGACGAGGGTCGATTCGGGTCGAGCACGTCGCCGGCGCGCACGACGGCCCAGTCCGCGTAGTGCACCACGTAGCCGGTCGGCTTCGTGGCCGGCACGTAACCGGCTGCCGTGGCCGCCGACAGGCTGGTGTACTTCACCAGTCCGGTTTGCACCGACGCCACGAGTCGTTGCGCGGCGGCCCGGTCGGCGGCATCGGCGGCTCGGTGGAGCACGGGTGCCATCACCATGCCGTCGGCCATCACGCTGGTGCCGGGTACGCCGCCGCACACGCTCGGTTCGGCACCGGCCGCCGCGGCCGTCGGGGCTGCCGTGGACCCGGGCGCGGTGGTGCCCGTCGCGACGGGAGTCGCGCCGCCATGGCCGTTCGACCGTGCGCCGGCGATCGCCAGCGCACCTCCGACCAGTGACGCCACCACGACCACGCCAACGACGGCCTTGGTTGCTCGACTACGCGAACGAGGCGGTGCCGGGTTCATCGGGGCGGTGTTCGCCTGGTTCGGCATTGGCGGCATCGCATCCATGTCCTCACTGTCGGCGCCGAGGATGAGCGAGCCGCGACCCTCCTGTGAGGGAATGGTGAAGTGTGCGCCGACTCCGCGCCCCGGCTCGTCGCTTGGCTGTCGCAGCCATCGGGAAGAATTGCGCCATGACCGCATCGCTGCTCGGACTCCGCACCGTCATCTACCCGGCGCCCGACCTGCAGGCAGCCAAGGCGTGGTGGACCGAGCTGCTCGGGTTCGGGCCCTACTTCGACCAGCCGTTCTACGTGGGCTTCGAGGCCGGCGGCTACGAGCTCGGGCTCCTACCCGACGGCGACCCTGCCGACGGCGCGCTCACCTACTGGGGGGTCGCCGACGTGAGCGCGGCGGTGGAAGCGGCGTTGGCCCTCGGTGCCACCGTGCACGTGCCGGCCGCGGAGGTCGGCGAAGGGGTCGTCACCGGCACCGTGCGCAGCCCGCAGGGAACGATCGTCGGCTTCATCTCCAACCCACACTTCTCCGCGACCTGAGAGCCGGCGGCGCGGTCGTAGCGTCGTGGCATGGAAGTGTGCGAGGACTGTGGGTTCGCGTGGGAGACGGTGCGCCGCGACGTGGGCGCCCGCACCGCGCGAGGGGCCGTCGCAGTCATGCTGGTGCTGTTCGGCGCGGCTTGCGGCAGCTCGCACAACACCGGCTCGCCCACCACGAACCCGGCGGGGAGCGCGGCGCAGCGCCACGCGCTCGCCGTGCAGTACCTGGCGATCGCCAAGGTCGGCAATGCCGGGCTCGACCGGGCGTTCAACGCGCTCGACGGCGCCGACCACAACGACCTGGTGGCCGCCCGTGCCGACTGGCGTGGTGCGGCGGCCACCGAGCGCCAGTTCGATCGCAGCCTGCTCGCCCTCGCGCTCCCGCCGTCGATCGAGGTGACCGCGCAGGCCGTCGTGCGGGTGAACGAGGCCCGGGCGAAGCTCGCCGATGCCGCGGGCGTCGCGACGTCGTTGGCGCGCCTGCGCGTCATCGAGCGCAGCCTTGCCGCCGCGAACGAAACCGTCGTGCGAGAGGTTCGGATCCTGCGAAAGCAGCTCGGCTTGCCGCCCGCCGAGACCAGTTGACCGTCGTCGACGAGCGGGCTAGTAGTAGCCGCCGCCGCTCGAAGCGGCCGTCGTCGGAGAGGTCGGGGATTGCCCAGGTGCCGGCTTCGGGGTCCCCGTCGCCGATCCGCACGCAGCCAACGTCAACGCCGCGGCCACGCCCAATACGGCGAGACGAGAGTTCCTGGACCATACGAGCTGTCGGCGGTGTTGCATCACGATGACCTCCTCGGGTCGAGCACCTGGTCCTACGGTCCAGCAGTGGCAAAGGTTCACCGGATGGGTGCCCTATTTCGATTGCGGGCACCCACCGAAGGGGCCGAGGATCGCGGTGTGATGGAGGGCTATGAGCCGGTCATGAGCTTCGACGCGGCGAACGCCGAGGTCTACGACGACCTCGCGCAACGCGGCGACGAAGCGGCCACGGTTGCGTTCCTGGCCGAGCTGGCCGCAGGAGGCCCGGCGCTCGAGCTCGCGATCGGCACCGGGCGGATCGCGTTGCCCCTCGCGGCAACCGGCGTTCGTGTCGATGGCATCGACTTCTCGGCGCCGATGGTCGCCAAGCTGCGGGCCAAGCCGGGCGGCGGCGCGATCGACGTGACGATGGGCGACTTCGCCGATGTCGCGGTCGACGGTACGTACGCCTTGATCTACATCGTGTTCAACTCGTTCTTCAATCTGCTCTCACAAGACGATCAGATCCGCTGCTTCGAGAACGTTGCGTCACACCTCGGCGATGGCGGGTCGTTCGTGATGGAGGGCGGGTGCACCCTTGCGTTCATCGACCGGATGCGCGGGGGGCAGTACGTGGAGGCCGAGGGCATCGCGATAGATACCGTTCGCTTCGACCTGCTGCGCCTCGATCCTTCGACGCAGATGCTGTACGAGAACCACGTCCATGTCGCGCGCGACGGTGTCACGTTCAATCCGGTCGTGCAGCGTTACGCCTGGCCGAGCGAGCTCGATCTGATGGCGAAGCTCGCCGGCCTGCGCCTCCAGGAGCGGTGGGGCGGTTGGAACCGCCAGGCCTTCACCGCGAACAGCGACAACGTCGTGTCGGTGTATCGACGCTGCTGATCCCGCTCGGGTGGCGGCGTGGCGATCTGGCGTACGCGCGAGACGCGAGTGCAATCAGGTGACTGTGACTGTGAACCGACGCACGATGGGCTCGTGGCCAAGCGGGCGAGCGACCGCTACGAAGGCGAGTTTCCCGCTGCATTCGTTGGAGAGCTTGAAGTCTCTCGCCGAACGGACCGCTTCGGATGCCTGCCGGAGGTTGAATCCGCTTCCTGGCCAGAGGCCGAGTGACCGTTGATCGGCGTTGACCGTCAGGTGGTTGTATCGGATCACCGCGTCTGCGGCGCCTGGCTTCGTATCGTTCTGAACGTCCGACCACGCCATCATGTTCTGTGGGCGGCAGTCGCGCCGACCGTCGTAGGCGATATCGAAGTCGAAGCTTGCGACTCCTCCGCCAGTGTTCTGAAATCTCAACGGGAGTCGTACTTCGCTTCCAGCTCGAACGGATGCCGGATACGACACGACTGCCTCAAACGCGGATGCTGCCGTACCGCCAGTCAACGTGACGCTGCGAAGCGATGCTTTCGAACTGCCCGAACACCCAGCGACGAAGATCGCTGCCAAGGCAACAACCCGTGCAACTCGC
>JADGOO010000128.1 GCA_017882905.1 Acidimicrobiia bacterium
AGGTTCGACTCACCAGACAGTCGCGATGCCTCGTGTGACGGCACCTCGACGATGTGCAATCCGTTCCGTGCCGCTTTGATGTTGAGCAGCGTCTCGACCTCGAAGCCGTTGCAGTCGACGTGCAACAGCGGCAGCCGCACTCGCCAGAACGCGTTGTAGCCGTAGCAGAGATCGGTGAACTGCACGCCCCACATGCGATTCACAAGGCCACTGAGCACGCGGTTGCCGAGGCGGCGCATCGTCGTGATGTCGTCGGAGCCGCCCCCGACCGCGAAGCGTGTGCCCTTGGCGAAGTCTGCGCCGGTGGACAGCGCGGCGACGAAGCGCGGGATCTCAGCTGGGTCGGTCGAGCCGTCCGCGTCGAGCATGACGATGATGTCGCCGAACGCTGCGGCAAAGCCGCATGCCAGCGCGTTGCCCTTGCCGCGACCGCTCTGCTCGATCACGCGCACCGTGTTGCGGGTGGCGACCGCGATCTCGCGTGTCGCATCCGTCGAGTGACCGTCGACGACGACGATGTCGTCGACCCACGCCGGCACGCGCCGGATCACGTGTGCGATGTTCTCGGCCTCGTTCAGCGTGGGGATGACGACCGACACCGACGGCCGTTGATCCTCGGCGCCGTGCTCCGCCGGTTCGTCGGCCACGCTCCGAAGCCCGGGCGCAGCATCCACCTGTCGGTCGTCGTGCAGCAATATGGTGGTCACGGTCATGATGGGACCCCCATCTGCTTCGATTGCTCGCCCTGCACTCTCGCTGCCACGGGTGGCCCCTGTCCTCGTGCTCGATGAGGTGAAGCCGGCCGCCCACGAGTGCCGCGACACGACCTCGAGAACACGTACCGGCGTCGGCGAAGAAAGCTCCACGACGGCCCGCTTCGTCATGGCGCCCGGCCCGCTCGGCGTGCGTTCCGCCGACCGTTCCCCGCCGAACGTCACGTTCGGCGTCTCCTCCAACAGCAGCGTGCATGAACCTCACCGCGCTCGATACCGACGGCGCGGCTAGTTCGCGATTACCAGTTCGACCCTGGGAATGCATTCTCGGCCGGCCGCGGCCACCACCGGCGCGGAGCTCAGCGCGCGGCGAGGCGCAGCAATGGCGCGCCCGTGGCGAGCGGCCGGGAGGAACGCGATCGTTGGCGCGTGGCGGTGTCGCCGTGCGTCCATCGTCGTGCCACGGTGCCGAACCTGCGCTTGCGGTTCGAGCTCGGGAGCACGGTGAGCTCCACGATGCGGATGATCACCACCGCGGAGAACCAACCCGCGTTGGTGAACGTGCGCTCGGAGACCGACATCACGAGCAGCGGCATGATGCACGCGAGGGCCCAGCGCGCGATGTTCGGCGCCTCGTCGAAGAGCCGGATGGCACCGATGATCGTGGAGGCCACGAGCGCCATCGCGAGGGCGAGTCCCACCACGCCGAGCGCCACCTGTACTTCGAGGAAGCCGTTGTGGGTGTGCGTGTGGAAGAAGCCGACTTCGCGGATCACGTCGACGTTCCATTGGTTCACGTATCCGCCGTACAGGCCGCTCGGTCCGTAGCCGAGCCATGGTCGCTCGAAGATCTTCGGCCAGAGCGCGTGCCAGATCTTCGTGCGCCCGCTGAGCGTCGGGTCCTTGCCGAGGCTGTCGGCGATCGAGGTGAGTGACGCCCACACGCCGAAGAGCGCCACGGTGATCAGCGGCACGGTGAAGCCGACCATCATGGCTCGACGCCGTGCGGCGCGGTGCTGCATCAGGCCGACCCAACACCATGTGAAGAGCGCGACGGTGAGACCGATCAGGCCGGTCGCCGAGCGCGACCCGAGCACCAACACGATGAGCGCGACCACGGCGATCTGCCTGCGCCGCCGGGTGGGGCCGAACGCGAGGATCCACGGGATGCAGAACGCGGCGAAGATCGCCAGCTCGTTCTTGTGGTCGAAGCCACCGCGCCACGCGTTGCCGAGCGACGGATCGAGCTGGTTCAACAGCCGCGTCTCGGGGTGCGCGGCGAGGTAGTAGGCGGTCACGAGACACGCCGCCTCGATGGCGCGCACCTCGGCGCGCAGCACCGCGTCGAGCGGCAGTACCGACGCGACGAGCATCGTGACTGCGATCAACGCTTCGGTGAAGCGCAGGTCGTAGAACGTCCAGTGCGGTTGCACGCTCCACGCCATCGAGGCGATCGCCAAGATGATGTAGAGCGTCATCGGGATCACGAACCGGGCCCTCATGAGCGCCCGCTTGCCCACGATCATCACCGTGCCGAGCCCGAGCAGCACCACGAGGTAGTGGTAGCGGGGCCGGATCGGCATCACGCCGAAGCCGATGAGCACCGCGAGCACGAGGTACGTCTGTCCGAGCACGCGGGGAAACGTCTTGATCTCGCGTGAGGTCGCCGCGGGCGGCGGCGGGTCGGCGGCCCCGGCGGCTCGCAGGCGCGGCGCGCTCGTGAGGCCGACGGTCATGCGTCGGAGACGGGGCCTGAGTGCGCGCGCCAGCGCATCGCGCGCGACAGCAGCGGGCTCACCACAGGACCGGCCACGTCACGGTCGGCAGCAGTAGCCTGCTCGCCCGCCGGCCGCCGCCACGGGCCGCTCCCGGTGCGCACCGCCACCGGCAGCAGCGACGGGGCGCGTGCGTGCAGCACCCGTGCGAGCTGCACCAGCGACGCGGCGCGCTCCTTCGGCAGCTCGAGCACGATCACGATCACGTCGGCTTCGAGGCACGTGTCGACGAGCATCGGGTGGGCGAAGATGCGGCTCGCGTCGATGATCAGCACGGAGTCGTCGGCGCTGCCGCCGGCTGCGAACGCCTGCTTGCGGTCGCCGCGTGCGCCGCTGCCGATCTCGCCCGAAAGCGACCGGCGCTCCATGAGCAGGTTGTGCTCGGCGTGCACCTCTTGGCCGGAGACGATCGACGCCACTGCGCCGGCCATCTGCGCCTTCTCGTAGAGGTCGTGCACAACCACCCGCGGGCCGGCCGCGCCCTCGACGCTGGCCACCGCGACGCGCGTCGGCGACGCGCTGGTGGCGGCCTTGGCGCGCGCGAGCACGGCGCCGAGCACTTCATCGTTGCGGCGTTGCACGAGCTCGGCGCGAGCGGGCGAGCGGTGCCGCTTGCGGAGGTCGAGGGTGCCGAGGACCGGCGCACCGAGGAGCTCTTCGACCTGGATGTCGTCGAGCACGTTGCCGCCGAGCTGACCACGGATGAGGGCGATCACGCTCCCGATCGACAGACCGAGGATCATGCCGACGCCGATGAGCACGGCGCGCGAGCGGCTGACGACGAGGGCCGGGGCGCCGTAGGAGACGAGCTGGGGTGCCGGCGCGCCGTTGAACTGCAACGAGTTCTTGGCGTCGAGCAGGCGGGTGTACTGATCTTCGAGCGCGCTGCGCTCGGCCGCCGCGTCGGGCGCCACGACCTCGGCCGGCGGGATCGGTGCGTTCTTGCCGGCCTTGTCGAGGTAGGCCTTGGTGGCGTCGGCGATCGTCTTGGTGACTGCGCCGAGGCTCGCCTGCACCGACGCGATCTGCGCGGTGATGGAGCGCAGCGTGGGTGCGGCGTCGGAGGCGGCCGTGGTGGTCTGGTGATTGATGAACGCGTGCACGTAGGCGTGAGTGATCGACGCGGCGCGGCGGCTGTCGCTGTCCCGTGTGGCCACCACGAGGAGGTCGGCGGCGATCTGTTGCGACAGGGTCACCTCACGGGCGATGACCACCGAGGGGATCTTCGTGGCCGCGGCCACGGCGTCGCGCACGTCGCCGCTCTGGAGCGACTGCAGCTGGGTGGCCATGTAGCGGTCGGGCGAACCGACGTTGGCCGTGTCGATGGAGACGACGGCGCGTGCTTCGTAGGGCTGCGGCTTGGAGGCGAAGTACCCCGCGAGCATGGCGCCGAGGAGTGCGCACACCACGACGATCCAGATGGATCGTCGCAGCGACGCGAGAACAACACGAAACTCCACCGTGCCTCCGGGCTGGTTTCATGCACGTATGGGGCTACGTGCACCATTAAGATAGCCTTTGTCACTTCCGAGTGGGTTTCACCCACATTCGTGGTGACACGTGCCTCGCTCGCGAAATCCACCGACGGTGACCGGTCGGAACCGTCGAAGACCTTGGGCGCGCGAGACGACACGTCGTGCCTTCGCGACACGCCACTCATTGCGCTATCGGTCGGCCCGGGAGGGCGCTGAAGGTCTTTCGACCGGCGCCGTCCTCAGGCCACTCAGATCAGGCAGTTCGACCCGCCCGCGGCCCGACTGGTGTGCGCCCGGTCACGGTCTCGGGCCGCCGCGCTCCTCGACGAGCTCGGCGATGAAGGCCCGGTATCGCTCGGCCACGGCGGGCCACGCGAACAACTCGCGGGCGCGGGCGACGCCGGCCGCCGTTCGACCAGCCGCGGTTCGACCGGCCGGGTCGGTTTCCTGTGCGATCGATGTGAGTGCCGCCGCGACCGCGGCCTCGTCGCCGGCATCGACGAGGCCCTCGCCGCTGCCGACCACCCAGCGGGTCACCGAGAAGTCGTTGGCCACGATGGGCAGACCCGACGCCAGCGCCTCCACATAGATGTTGCCGAACGACTCGTACAACGACATGTGCAGGAGTGCGTCGGCGCTCCGGTAGAGGTCGGGCATCTCGGCGGCCGGCAGCGTGAGGTTCAGGTAGCGGCCCGCAAGCCGCTCGGCGGCGAGGGCATCGAGCTCGGCGCGCCGCGAGCCGTCGCCGGCGACCACGAGGAAGGCGTCGGGCACGGCCGCGACCGACCGGATCGCGGCATCGACCCGCTTCGACGGCTCCAGCGCGGCCACCACGAGCACCACGAACGCGCGGTCGGGGATGCCGAAGCGGGCCCGATCGCCGCTGCCGGGCTGGAAGCGCTCCACGTCGACGCCGTTCGGGATGAGCGCGCAGCGCCAGCGCGCCTCGTTGCGAGCGAGGAAGTCGGGGTTGGTGCAGATCAAGCCGTCGCAGTCGAAGAAGCGCCATTCGGCCTCGTCGGATTGCGCCGGGAAGTCGCCGTTCTGGGTGACGAAGAGGTGGGCCGGGCGGCGGCCGGCGTGGCGGCGGCGCTCGAGCAGCCAGCTCGTGAACGGGTAGCTGCACGTGAGCGTGGCATCGAACTCATCAGGCCGGTACGAGGCGGCCATGCGCGCCGCGAACTGCACCTCTTCGTAGAGGAACTCGTTGCGCAACGGCGGGAACTTCGGTGCGCGCAGGAAGTGCTCGCGCCCGATCACGTTGGAGCGGCGGTAGTGGTAGTTGATGCCCGCGGGTGGCGCCCCCGAGCCCCACATCGTCACCTCGTCACGACCGGTCGCGGCGAGCGCGGTGGCCACCGATGCAAAGGCAACCTCGGCGCCGCGCTGCACGCGGTGCAGCCCGGGGAGGGCGAACAGGATGCGCATCGGATCAGTCCTGCGGGTGCGCCACGCGCACGCCGGCCACGGCCGCGAGCATCCCGCACGCGCCGGCCATCGACGCCACGGCGTACCGCACCTGCGGCGGATCGCGACGCACGAGTCGCTGCACGGGTCGGGCGGCCGCGGCCGCGATGCGGCGCGCGGCTCGGGCCACGAGCCGCAACCGGGTGGCCTTGGCGAGCTCGAGGTTCGTGAGCCCCTCGCTGTTCCCCAACCAGTAGCGGTACCGAACCTGGTGCCGGAAGGTCGCGCGCGACGGCGGCTCGTTCGCCCACACCACCGCCGACGCGGCGTGGCGCACGTGCAGGCCGAGCTGCACCGCCGAGCGGTAGAAGACCATGTCTTCGCCGCCGAGCACACCGAAGCGCGGATCGAAGCGCACGTCGGGATGATCGACCAAGAAGCGCGTGCTGATCATCGAGTTGTTCGTCTGCGCCACATCGAGGCGCTCACCGTCGGGCGCGCCCATCGGCACGTCGGCCGTGAACGGCTGCGTGGTGAGCCATCGCGGCGCAGTGCTCGGCAGGCGCGGCACCATCGGACCAGTCACGCAGTCGGCGCCGAAGCGCTCCACGGTGTCGAGGAGACTCGCGAGCCACTGCGGATCGGGCTCGCAGTCGTCGTCGGTCATCGCCACCCATTCGGCGAGCTCGGCCGCCGATTCGAGGCCGCGGTTGCGGGCGATCGAGATGTTGCGGGCACCCGAGTGCTCGTAGCGCACGCCGAGCTCGAAGGCGCTGGCGAACTCGTCGACCACCACCCGCGCCGCGCCGTCCTCGTTGTCGTCGACGATCACCACACCCACTGCGGCACGCGCGGCCACGGTTTCGGCCGCGGTGACCAGCGCGCCGAGGAGCACGCGGAGCGGTTCGTTGCGGCGGAAGGTGCAGACAGCGACCGCAATCGTCGCTCGACCATCGCTGCACGGCATGCTCGATACCACCGGAGTAGAAGTGACGCCACGCCGGAAGATCACCAGCGGGAGCCACACCAGCGTAGGAGCGCGACCAGGGACCAAGAGTCCCGATCACAGCGCCTGAGGCGCATTTCACCGGCGCCCGACGCGGGGCTCGTTCGGTGAGGTCAGTAGGCCCCGGAGGAACGGGCAACGCGGGCGCTTGCGTAACGATGACAGTCGTTGCCTGCCCGGTGCGGATGGCGCTGACATCGCGTCGACGCCGTTGCCGACGACCACGGTCGGCCGCACCCGCTCGCCACTGCGGCGACTGCTGCGGAAGTACCACCGGGCGACCTGCCGCTCGCACCGGAACCGTTGATGGTCCGAGGGCGCGCCCGCCCCCGCGCCGGGCAGCGGCGAATCAAGGCCAGGGGCGACCGCCACGTCCGCCTCGTACCCCCCACCGCCCCCTTTCCTGCCCGCAGATCTCGTGGCTTGGCGCCTCACCTAGGTTCGCCGCCCAAGGAGTATGCATAGCGATGGGCGCGGGGAGAGGATCACGGTCGCCGCGCTGCTTCGAGGGCGCGGGCGGGCCTCTACGAGAAGGCCGCCCCCGAATCGGGTGGAGAAGGGCGCGGCTGGGGAAGCTCCCGTGCCACACGGATCGAGCTGGCGCGGGGAGCCGCCACCGCGAAGCCGGCGTAGATCACCGAGAGCCCGGCCGTGAGACCGATCGCAAAGGCTTCGTCCTTGCCGCCCGCTATGCCCTTCAGGAGACCGGTGGTCGACAAGACGATCGTCCCGAGCGCGATCAACACGTTCGACGCCGCGAGGCGGGCGGCGCCGGGCGCCTCGGCGCGCCGGCGAAGGAAGCGCACCGCCGACCAGGCCGCGCCGCCGAACACGATCAGCGCGCCGACACCGCTGCCGACCCCCGCCAACACGCGCGGCGCGGCGCCGTAGAGCAGCTTGCCGTCGGGGATTCGGTCGGTCGGCACTCGCCCATGAACAGGCGCGGTGAGCATCACGCCGACGGCAAGGCCGGTGAAGAAGACCAGCACGCGCTCGACGGGCCGACCGACCCGCGGTCCGCCGAGCAGGTAGAGGGTGCCCAAGGCAAGCCACGGCACATCGAGGATCGCCCCGAAAAGGTAGAAGGCCGCGAACGTCCCCTTGTCCCAGCCGGTGGAGGATCCCATGGCCAACATCGCTGCACCCAGCGCGAACAGGGCCAGGGCGATCGTCCACGCGCGATGGTGCGGCTTACGACTCTGCGCCCAGCGCACCCCGGTCGCCTGCGCAAACATCGTGGCGACAGCGGTGGCGCAGAACGCGAGCCCGGCGACCATGAAACCGAGACGCTAGTTCTTGGCGGGTGCGTGCTCTCCGGCGAGCACCGCAGCCAGCGCGGTGACCAGTTCGTCCAAACGGGCTGCGCAGCGCTCGTAGTCGCCCGCGGCACCCCCGTAGGGATCGTCGATGTCGAACGAGGAATCGAGACGCAGCACGTCGGCGGGCCGGCGACCAGCGTGGAGGCGTTCGAGCCACGTACCCACAACCTCGCCGCCGAGCCGCGGGCCATGCCGCTCGGCCAACGAGACGATCTCGGCGAGGAGGAAGGTTCGACCAAAGGAGCGCGGCGCGAGCGCGACCACCTCCACGAGATGGTTCCGCTCCATCGCGATGATGAGATTGGCGCCGTCGACGATCTCGCGTGTCAGCAACGTCGGCTCATGCGGGCCGAGCTCGACCGAACGCGCCTGCAACGCGACCTTCACCTCGTTGGGCGCGGCGGTCCCGGCTTGTGCTCGAACACCCGCCGACGACACTTGCCAGTCCGGCAGCCGATCAGCGGCACGCGCCTGGAACAGCGCGGCAGCCATGGGCGAACGACAGATGTTTGCCGTACAGACAAACACCACCTGCGCCATGCGGCGGAATCTAGGAGGTGCCCCGACGGGCGGGCACGGTGCCGGCTGATACCCCCCGTTCCCGAACCGCCGCCGTGGGGCGTACGGTTGGCTCCTAGTTGCTTTGTGGGAGGCAGCGGTGGGGATCCTTGGCTTCGGGCGCCGGCGCATTCGGCGCCAGGCATCGTTGTTCGCCGTGATGACCGGCGCGGCGTTGGCGGTCGCGACCGTGGCCGCTTCGAGTGGAGCAACCTTCACGAGCTTCGTGGTCACGCCCGACCTCGCCGATGTGTACGCGTTCAGTCGTCATACGACGGCCATGCAAGTGATCGCGCCTATCACGAACGCCGAGTCGAACTTGCGCATGGCTTGGTACAACAACACCGAGAAGCCCACGCGCGATGGCCTGTCGTGCGCGACGTGGCTCGACGGCACCAACGCGCTCGATCAGCAGGGTGCCGCGTTGCGCATCGCGCATGCAGCCAACGGTCAGATGCAGCTGATCACCGTGACGAAGAACGTGATCTTCGGCGCGACATGGATCTTCAACGCGCATCTGTGGTCGGGCGGGACCGGCACCTTGCTCGGTGGCGTGGACCTCTCGGCCACGTTCGCCCCGAACCACGATCCCACCCAAGCGCCGCCGATGCCGTGGGACCTGTGCGCGCGCGTCGTGAACCGCCGCCTCGACTTCATCGCGTGGCCAGCCGCCGAATCGCGACCGGCGTGGGGTGATCCCGCGCACAGCGGCTCGTGGATCCTGCCAGCGGCGTGGGTGTACCCGGGCGTGGGCGGCTGGTACGTGGGTCACCTGCGCCCCGGCGACGCGATCGACGACGCGAACCTCTCGATCGCGGCACCGCCGCCGCCCCCCACGACCACGACCACGGGCGCGACCACCACGACCTCGGGTGTGACCACCACGACCGGCGCCACGACGACCACCACTGGGGCCACGACCACGACGTCGGCTCCGAGCACCACCACGACTGACCCGACGACCACGACGACCACCACCGACCCCATCTCGACCACGACCAGCCCGGATCCGAACACCACGACCACCGACCCGACGGTGACCACCACCACGGTCGCGGGCGGCGGCTAAAGCTCTTCAACTCTTCACTTCGGGAAACCGATCACAAGGTCAGTACCGTGGCCCCGTGGTCGTGGGCGGAGCACATGGAGGAGCGGCTGTGGGCGCGAACGGCAGACGACGCATCCCCGAGGCGACGGTTGCTCGCCTGCCGCTCTACTACCGCGCACTGCTCGACTGCACCGAGAAGTCGACCGCGACGATCTCCTCCGACGGGCTCGCCGAGCTCGCCGGCGTGAACGCCGCGAAGGTGCGCAAAGACCTCTCCTACCTGGGCTCCTACGGCACTCGCGGCGTCGGCTACGACGTGGAGTACCTGCTGCACGAGATCAGC
>JADGOO010000129.1 GCA_017882905.1 Acidimicrobiia bacterium
CCGGCGACATCGTCGTGGCGCTCTCGTTGTTCACGGCCGTCGTGTACGTGCTCGGCGCACTGCGAGCGTTCCGGCCCGTCCTCACCTACACCGCGCTCATCGCGTGCGGCGTCGTGGCGTGGTGGGCCGCGCGGGTGTCGGGCGTGCGTGCCCACTCGGAAGCGCACGACGCGACTAGGCGCGGCGACGCGACCGAACCCACGCCCACAGAGCGCCTCGACCGCTGGTCGTGGGGCCTCGCGGCGCTCGCGGTGACGATCGTCGCCGTGCGCTGGGCGCCGCATCTCGTTGCGGTGGCCGGGCGCGGCATCTATGACGGCGACTCGATCTGGTACCACCTTCCCGACGCCGCCCGCTTCGCACAGACCGGCCTCATCACCGGCGTGCACTTCAAGAACTCCGACCCACTCGTCGCGTTCTTCCCGTCGAACACCGAGCTGCTCCACGCGGCCGGGATCCTCGCCCTCGGACGCGACACGCTTTCGCCGTTGATCAACGTCGCGTGGCTCGCCGTGGCCCTGATCGCGGGTGCGGCGATCGGCGAGCGCTTCGGCAACGTGCCCGGCGCAGTCGTTGCCGTGGCGTGGACCGAAGCCGTGTGGGTGATGGTCAACACGCAGGCGGCCACCGGCCGCAACGACACGGCAGCCGTCGCGCTGTTCCTCGCGGCCGTGGCGCTCGCGCTCTCGGCAGCCGACCGCGCGCCGGCGTGGCTCATCGCGGGCCTCGCCGTCGCCCTCACCGTCGGCGTGAAGGTCAGCGTGCTCCCGGTCGCGCTCGTTCTCGCCGCGGGCGTTGCCGTTGCGCTCGTAGTGCAACGGCGCGGCGCGGCGCTCGCCGCATACACGGCGGGCGTTCTGGCGCTCGGGAGCTACTGGTACGTGCGGAACTGGGTCACCGTCGGCAACCCGCTGCCGTGGTTCTCGGTGCACGCCGGGCCCCTGAAGTTCGTGGCCGCGCCTTTGACCGACAAGGTGTCGACATCGACGTTGATGAGCCAGATGGGCCGCGCGCACTTCTTGCGCTACATCATCGCCGACGGCCTCGACACGGCATGGGGCCCGGGATGGTGGCTGCTCGGGACGCTGGCCCTCGGCGGCGTGGCCGCCGGGATCGCCATGGCCGCCCGTGCCCGGCGCGGTGCGCTGCTCGCCACATCGGCGCTCGCGGCCACGGGTATCGCCTTGTACTTCGCCACGCCGAACGGCATTGCGCCGGGATGGGATCTGCCCGCCGGAGTGCCGCAACGAGCTTTGTTCGCCCTCAACAGTCGCTACGTGCTGCCGTCGCTCACATTGGCGCTCGTGATCGGCGCGGCGCTGTTCGCGACAACCGCGGCCCGACGCTTGACGACCACGGCTCTGTTCACCGTGGGCACGGCCTTGGTCGCGTTGCGCAGGCCCGAGCGCAGCTACTGGGAGTGGCGCATCACCTCTCGGCAAGACCTCGCAGGTGTCGGGCTGGCCATCGGCGTTGCTGCCCTCGTGATCACGGGCCGCTGGTATCTACGTGGCGACGTGTCTGGCCGCGCGGTTCGTCGCCTCCGTCTCGCCGCCGCGACGACGCTCGCCGCGGCAGTCGCGCTCGGCGTATGGACGACGACGTTCGACGATCACCGTTACGCGAGCGCACAGACACCCCCGGCGGATGGCGCCGTGTTCCCGGCCGCACGTACGTGGCACGACCGGCGCATCGCCTTCGACGGCTCTGTGTTCCAGTATCCGTTGGCGGGCACGAGCCTCTCGAACCGAGTTGACTACCTCGGCGTGCCCGGTCCGCACGGCAGCTTCCGCGAGATCGACGACTGCCCAACATGGCAGCGCACGGTCATCCGCGGGCGGTACGACACGGTGGTGCTCACGAGCAGCGCGTTCACGTTCGCCGATCCGCACCTCACCCGATTACGGCGCTGGACGCTGGATCTGCGCGGCGCACGCACCGTGTTCGCGGCCGCCGGCCTGGTCGCGATCGAGCTACCCACCAGTGGCCTGCACGTCGCGTGTCGCCCATGAAGCTCCGCGAGCACGACACCTTTCCCTGCTTCGACGGGCTGCGAGCCATCGCCGCCCTCAGCGTCGTGTTCACCCACACCGCGTTCATCAGCGGCTACAGCTTCCGTAGCAACACGTGGGGCCCGTACCTCGCGCGCATGGACATCGGTGTGGCGGTGTTCTTCGTGATCTCGGGTTTCCTGCTGTACCGCCCGTTCTGCATGGCCCGGTTCGCCGACCGGCCGGCTCCCGACGCGCGGGCGTACGGGATCCGACGCGGGCTGCGCATCTTCCCGGCGTACTGGGTTGCGTTCACGGCCGTGCTCATCGTTCCCGCGCTCGAAGGCCACGATGTGGGCGCGCTCGGCGCAAGCCGCCTGATCGCGCACTACGGCCTCGTGCAGATCTATGCGCCTCGCTTCGGTCTGCTGCCACTCCAGCAGGCTTGGACGCTCGCGACGGAGATCTCGTTCTACGCGTTCTTGCCAATTTGGGCGTTGTGCGTCCGCCGTGGCCCGCGGGGAACGACGCGCGCCGCGTTGCGCAGCGAGCTCATCGGCGTTGGTTCGCTCTACGCGTTCGGTCTGGTGTTCCGGCTCTTCTTGCACGATGGCGCGAATGCCGGCGTGTGGCGCGGCCTCGTGAACCTGTGGCTCCCCGCTCGCATCGACCACTTCGCCGTGGGCATGGCGCTCGCCGCTCTGAGTGCGTGGTGGTCGACGCGCGGCGAGGCGCCGCGATGGACCGAACACCCCGTCGTGCCCTACGCGAGCTGGCTGTTGGCCCTCGCGTCGTTCTGGTTGCTGTCGGAGCGCATCGGTCTGCGCAACAACCGAGGCAGTCTGCCGTTCACCACCACGCAGGCCTGGTTGGTCGGATTGCTCTGGGGTTTCGTGGGCGGCTTCCTCGTCGTGCCGGCCGTTCTCGGACCCCAGGATCGCAGCCTCGTACGGCGTCTTCTGCGCTTCCGCCCGCTCGCGGCTCTGGGCGTCGTGTCGTACGGCATCTATCTCTGGCACGAGTCGACGCTCGACTGGTTCCTGCGCCGCAAGCACCTCATCGTGGCCGGGCGCTTCCCGAACCCGTCGTCGTTCACCACGATGACCGCGTTCGTGCTGGTGACGACGGTGCTGCTCGCCGTCGTCACCTACTTCGTGGTGGAACGTCCGGCGATGCGCTTCGGGCGGAGCCTCAGTCAGCGCGTTCGCGTCACCGCTGGTCGAACGCAACCTTGATCGCGCCCGTGTCGCCCTGTGTGGCGATGGTCTTGAACGCTTCCCGCCAGCTCTCGAGTGCGAAGCGATGCGTGAGCATGCCGGTGAGGTCGATGCGCCCCGACTCGACCAGATCGAGGTAGTGCCGAATGCCGTGGCGGCGAACGCCTTCCACCTCCTCGAATCCGAACGCGTTGGAGCCGACGAAGCTGATCTCCTTGAAGTAGAGCGGCGTGTCTTCCCAGAACGTCGGGCCGTGCACGCCAGCCTTCACCAGCGTGCCCCGCGCCGCGAGCACGCGCACGCCTACCTCGAAGGTCTCGCGCTTGCCGACGGTGTCGTACACCACGTCGATCCCGCCCGGGTACGCCATCGGCAGACCGTCGCTGGGCTGCAGCACACCACCCGACCACGCGGCGGCCTGTTCGATCACACTGAGCGCGGGCTCATGGCCGATGACCGTGGCACCGAGCTTGGCCGCCAGATTCGCTTGCGCGCCGAAGCGCGCGACCGACAGCACGTCGACGTCGGGATACAACGCCCGCAAGATCGCCACCGCACACGTGCCGAGCGCACCGGCGCCGTACACCATCGCCTTGCCGCCGGCCTTCGGGGGGTGCCGAGTGATCGCGTGCAGCATCACCGCGAACGGGTCGGCAAACACGGCCGTCTCGTCGCTGATCGAGTCGGGCACCTTGAACAGCATCGAGGGATGCGCCGGCATGAGGTCGGCGTAGCCGCCGCTCGCGTCTTTCGATGTGCCGGTGTGGATCCCGGGCGCGATCGGCCCGACCGCGAAGCTCGAGCACAGCGAATAGTCGCCGATCTCGCACGCCTTGCACACGGGGTGCACACCGCGTGGCGCGCACGACAACCACGGGTTGAGCACGACACGGTCGCCGATCGCGATGCCCGTCGCCTGCGGACCGAGCGCCACTACGTCGGCGACGACCTCGTGGCCGAGCACCTGCGGCAGCGAGAAGAAGCCCTTCATCGGATTGTCGGGTGAGCGGGTTTCGTCACCCCAGTCCATGAACACCTGCTTCGAGTCGGACCCGCAGATCCCGACCAGCCGAGGCTTGGTCACAACCCAGTCGGGTAGGAGGAAGCCGGGATCGGCGTAGTCGCGCTCGAGTCGCATGGGTGTCTGCGCGAGATTGCGCAAGAGGTGGTTGTCGGTGTCGGGCACCGGCTGTGGCTCGGGCCGCACCCCGTACAGCAACGCCTTCATGAGATCCCCTCGCCCCGTGCTCGCCCTGATCGCGAGCGTGACAGTGGGCCGCAGCGTAAGCAGGGCGCGCCGCTCGGTGCCACAATGCGCCGATGCGCAGACTCACTCAGATCGTCGTGGCGGTCCTGGCGGTCGGCTCGGCGATCGCCGTCACCGGCGTGACCGGCGCGACGGCCGGCACCCCGACCGCAGCGGCGCCGAGCGGATCATGTCGATCCGTGGGCTGCCTGCGCCTCAACCAGCTGCAGTTCCTCAGCTCGCACAACAGCTACCACGTGCAGGCGGAGCCCGACATCTTCGCGTTGATCAAGTCGTTCGATCCTGCACTCGCGGCAACGCTCGAGTACTCACACCCGCCGTTGGCGACTCAGCTCAGCGACGAGCGTCTGCGTCACCTCGAGCTCGACGTGTTCGCCGATCCGCAAGGCGGCCGCTACGCCGATCATCACATCAACGTGCTCCTCGGCAAGCCGATCGCGAGCACCAACCCCGACCTCTACCGCCCCGGCCTGAAGGTGATGCACGCACAAGAGGTCGAGTTCAACACGCGGTGCACCACCTTCGTCGCGTGCCTGCGCCAGATCAAGGGTTGGAGCGACGCCCATCCGAAGCACCTGCCGATCGCGATCCAGGTCGAGCTGAAGGAAGACCCGATCCCCGACCCCGCGAACCTCGGCTTCGTGCAGCCGCTCCCCTTCGACGCGACCCAGATCGACGAAGTCGACCGCGAGATCCGTTCCGTGCTGCCGAGCCGGTCGATCATCACGCCCGACGACGTGCGCGGCCACCATGCAACCCTCGAGGAAGCAGTGCTGAGCGGCGACGCGTGGCCCACCATCGACCATTCGCGCGGCAAGTTCTTGTTCCTGCTCGACAACGAGAGCAAGCGTGCGCTCTACCTCGACGGCCATCCGTCGCTCGAGGGGCGGATCATGTTCACGCCGTCGACGCCCGGCCAGCCCGACGCCGCGTTCATCAAGGACAACGACCCGCTCGGTCCCGACGGGCTCGAATGGCAACGCATCCAGGGCTACGTCGCCGCCGGATACGTGGTGCGCACGCGCGCCGACGCCGACACCGTGCAGGCCCGAACCGGCGACACGACGATGCGCGACGCCGCGCTGCGCAGCGGCGCGCAGTGGGTGAGCACCGACTACCCGACGCGTCGCGAGATCAGTCCGTTCGGCACCGACTACTTCGTCGAGCTACCCGGCGGCGGCGTGGCGCGCTGCAACCCGATCAGCGCGCCGTTCGCCTGCACGGTCAGACGCGGCTGAGCACGTCGTCGGCCACAGGCACCACGCGCGTCACGGATCGCTCGGTCGGGATCTCTGCCACCTTCGGCGGGGCTGCGTCGCGCGCGGCGAGCTTCACCTCGGTGCCGTTCACGACCACCACGCCGTCGTCGAGCAGGAACCCAACGCGCGACGCGACGGGCGCCACGTCGACCACGTTGCCGCGCTTGCGCTCCGATTTCAGGGCGCGCACACCGGCGCCGCCGCGTGCCTGCACCGGGAACTCGTCGGCCCGTACGCGCTTGGCATAGCCGGCGTCGGTCGCGATCACGACGAGCTCATCGTGCGTGACCGGCACGGCGCCCACCACGGAATCGCCGCTGCGCAGGCGGATTGCCCGTACACCGCCCGCGCTCCGACCCATGGGTCGCACCTCGGCTTCGGGGAAGCGGATCGCGTGCCCGTCGCGGGTGACCACGAACGTCTCGCAGTCGTCCCAGCCGGGGTGCACGGCCACCACCCGATCGCCGGCACCGAGCTTCATGGCGACGAGCCCGTCGCGCCGACCGGATGCTTCGACGAACTCCGACAGCGCCGTGCGCTTCACGGTGCCGTGCGCCGTCACGAACACCACGTTCTCGTGCTGTTCGCCGACCGCGGCGTCGATCACCGCGACCACTCGTTCGCCGTCGGAGAACTGGAACAGGTTCGGGATCGCGGTGAGCCGCGCCTTCGGGAGGTCGTGGCACGCAGCCCGATAGGCGCGCCCGTGCGTGGTGAAGAACAGCATCGCTCCGAGCGCGCTCGTCTCGACCACCTGGTCGAGCACGTCACCCGACGCCGGTTCCACGACCTTGCCGCCCCGCCCACGCGCCGAGCGCGCCTGCACATAGCCGCGCGCTGTCACCGACACCACGAGCGGTTCGTCGTCGACAAGCTCTTCGGTGCTGATCTCGCCGCTGTCGTCGCCGACGATCTGTGTGCGGCGCGGCTGCTTGTAGGCGTCGCGTATCTCGGTGAGCTCGTCACGGATCACGGCCATGAGCGCGTCGCGCTTCTCGAGGATCGTGCGCAGCTCCTTGATGCGTGCCATCAGCTCGCCCTGTTCGGTGAGGAGCTCCTCGCGGCCGAGCTGGGTGAGGCGGCCGAGGGCGAGATCGAGGATGTGGTTCGCCTGGATCTCGGAGAACTCGAACGGCTTGGCCATGAGCGCGGTGCGCGCCGCGCCGCGGTCCTTGCTCGCGCGGATTGCTGCGATGACGGCGTCGATCATGTCGACCGCACGCACCAGGCCGTCGACGATGTGAAGGCGCGCCTCGGCCTTGTCGAGGCGGTGGCGGGTACGCCGCGTGACCACGACCACTTGATGGTCGAGCCAGTGCTGCAGCACCTCCTGGAGGTTCAACGTGCGCGGCACACCGTCGACGAGGGCCACGACGTTGATGCCGAAGGTGGTCTGCGCGGGCGTGTGCTTGTAGATGTTGTTCAGCACGACGGGCACGTTCACGTCGGGCCGCAGCTCGATCACGAGACGCGTGGCACCCTGCCCCGATTCGTTGCGGATGTCGCGCACACCCTCGATGCGACCACTCTCCACCGCTTCGGCGAGCTTGCCGGCGATCGCGTCGACACTCGTCTGATACGGGATCTCCGTGATGACGATCGCGCTCCCCCGCCGGGTCTGTTCGATGTCGACCACGGCACGCAGCCGAATCGTGCCCTTGCCGGTGCGGTACGCCTCCTTGATCCCCTCGTCGCCCATGATCAGGCCGCCCGTGGGGAAGTCGGGACCCTTCACGGTGCGCATCAGCTCGGCCAGTGTGATGTCGGGCTTCTGGATCAGCTTCAACGCCGCGGCGCATACCTCAGCGAGGTTGTGCGGCGGGATGTTCGTGGCCATCCCGACGGCGATGCCCTGATTGCCGTTCACCAGGAGGTTCGGGAACCGTCCGGGCAGCACGACAGGCTCCTCGTCGCCGCCGTCGTAGTTGGGCTGGAAGTCGACGGTGCCCTCGTCGATGCCGGCGAGGAGCTGTTGGGCGATCGGGCTGAGGCGACACTCGGGGTAACGGCTCGCGGCAGGCGGGGCGGCAGGGCTCCCGAAGTTGCCGTGCTTGTCCACGAGCGGATGCGGGATCGAGAAGTCCTGACCGAGGCGCACGAGCGCGTCGTAGATCGCGCTGTCGCCGTGCGGGTGGAAGCGCCCCATCACGTCGCCGACCACGCGAGCGCACTTCACAAACGGACGATCGGGACGCAGGCCGCCGTCGTGCATCGCCCACAAGATGCGGCGGTGCACCGGCTTGAGTCCGTCACGCACGTCAGGCAGCGCGCGGCTCACGATGACGCTCATGGAGTAGTCCAGGAACGACGATTCGACCTCCTCCGCGAGCGTGCGCACCACGATCGGCGCGGCGAACAAGGAGGGGGCAGCTGCGGTCGAAGCGGTACGGCGGGCCATGGATGCGACGTTAGGTGCCCGCCCGGTAGCGTCCCGCGCAATGCAGGGGAAGGCGCTCGGCCCCGGCTTCCGGAAGGTGTGGGTCGCGGCAGCCATCTCGAACCTCGGCGACGGCCTCGTGCTGGCGGCGCTGCCGTTGCTCGCGGAATCGCTCACCAAGACGGCCGTGCTCGTGTCGGGCATCGTCACGATGCGCTACGCCGCCTGGCTCGTGCTCGGGTTGCTCGGCGGTGTGGTCGCCGACCGCGCCGACCGGCGCTGGGTGATGGTGATCGTCGACGTGGGCCGAACGCTCGTGGTCGCCGTGCTCGGGCTCGAGATCGCCCTGGGGAGCCCTCCGATCGCCGCGCTGTGGCTCGCGGCGTTCCTGCTCGGCTGCGGCGAGGTGTTCTTCGACAGCGCGGCCCAGGCGATGCTGCCGTCGCTCATCGGCGACGACGAGCTCCTCGAGCGTGCGAACTCGAGGCTCTATGTGGCGCAGTCGGTCACCACCGATCTCATCGGGCCGCCGGTCGGCGCATTCTTGTTCGCTGCCGTCGCGGCGCTGCCGTTCCTCATCGACGCGGGTTCGTTCGCCGCGGCCGCGCTCATCGTGGCCACGCTGGTCGGGTCGTTCCGCGTTCGCCGCGCGACGAGCGCGGCCGCGACCGAGAACGCCGCGGTGGGCGACGCGTCGGCTGCCGCGGCGGTCGCGGAGCCACGGCCGTCGATGCGCGCCGAGCTCACAGAAGCGTGGCGGTACGTGCGCAGCCAGCGGCTGTTGCGTTCGCTCATCGCGTTGGGCTGCGCCTGGAACTTCTTCGCCATCGGGGCGTTGTCGACCAACGTGCTGTTCGCGCGGCGGGTCTTGCACGTGTCGCCGGCCGGCTACGGGTTCGTGCTCACCGGCTTCGCGGTCGGCGGCGTGATCGCCGGGCTCGTGACCGAGCGCATCACGGCCCGAATCGGACCGGGCACGACCATCTTGTTGACGTTCCTGCTCGGCGGGCTCTCGGGTCTCGTGTCGGCGATCTCGCAGAACGCGGTCGTGTTCGCGCTCGGCTTCGGGATCTCGTTCGCGGCCGGCTCCGCGGCGAGCATCGTGGTGGTCACCTTGCGCCAACAGCTCGTTCCCGACGCACTGCGCGGTCGCGTCAACGCCTTCTTCCGGGTGGCGATCTTCGCTGCCGCAGCGCTCGGCGGCATCGCCATGGGGATCCTCGGGTCGGCCGTGTCGTTGCGGGCGCCGCTGATCGCGCTCGGCATCGCCGGGGTGGCGCTGTTCGGAGCCGGCTTGGGCGAGATCTCGAACGGTCGCATCGCCCGGGCCCGCGACGCCGCGCGCGAGGTCACCGCGCCCTGACCCTGCGGGCCATGGTCGGTGCGCGCCCGAGGACCGACGATGCACGGGAGGTCGGCAGCGACCTCGCTAGTTGGTGGCGCGGCTGCACCGGGTCCCACCGCCGCGCGGCTGAGCCACCAACTTGATCGCAACGCCCATTGCGCCCAGTCGCGTGGGGCCTGGCGTTCGCCCGTGCGCCCGGCCCCACGCCACGGCTCGACGGGCCTCCGCATGGCGGCTCTGCCCGCGCCGGGGGGGGTGCCACAGCTGCACAGGGTGGCGTGGGCGCGCGGCGGCCGCTCGCGGGAGGTCACCGGACTCTGACCATCGCGGTCATGGGCCGGCGATGCCCTGAGGACGACGATGGCATCAGCCACTGGGGCTACTGCACGAGGGCAATGGGCAAGGGAGGTGTGCGATGGCTCGCCGAAAGAGCAACGGCTGGCGCTGAGTCGCCACACATGAACACAACAGAGTCGCTAGGTACGGCCCCGCCAGGACGGCGGGGCCGTCCGACGTCGCCACCGCTCAGTAACGGGTTCGAGTGACGGCGTACTGCTGGGCTCGCAGCGAGAGCGTCTCTTTGTTGCGCTCCCCGCCCTGCAGGTCGAACTTGTCGTACAGGCCTTGGAGCACCATCTTCACCGCGGCCGTCGTGGTGAAGCGCCGCTGGGCGACCTCCTGGAGCGTCGAGAGCCTCGGTGCCGGCCGGCCTTCGTCGTAGTGCGCGAACAAGAGCTCGAGCACCTCACGCTCGGTCGGCGTGAGGCGGACCTGCTTGCGGGCGGCCTGACGCACCGTGGCGGCATCACCACCGGCGCGCTCGGCTTCGCTCAACAAGAAGTCGAAGACGGCCACCTCGCCGACCTCGATCACCGCGCCATGCATCACAGGCGTCGGCTGCCAGGGCCGGAGCGGGATCGTCTCGAGCTTGGTGCCGTTCGTGGAGTCGAGGTCGGTGATGCGCCAGACGCCGCCCTCACGCTCGAGCCGAGCGTGCACCCGGCTGATCGCCACGTCGTCGATCGAGATCTCGTTCTCGGCACTGCGGCCGATGCGGACGAGGTCTCCCTCGAGCTCGTGTTCGGCGCGCACGGGCCCTCGGGAGCGCAACCGTGCCATCGCTGCGGCAGGCTACCGGCGGGGCCGCTCCGTCAATGCCAGGTCAGCGCCAAGAACCGAGCGCCGTCACGGCCCGCTCGACCGCCGCCACCGGCTGCACCCGCTGGGGTTCCCACTCTCGCAGCCACCGCGTGAACGCCTCGGCCGGGATCGGCTTCGACATGAAGTAGCCCTGCGCCACGTCGCAACCCTGGCGGGCCAGGCGGTCCCACGCCACCCGGTCCTCCACGCCCTCGGCCACGACCCGCAGCCCGAGGTTGTGGCCCAGGTCGACGATCGACTTGACGATCGACGCGTCGCTCTCGTTCGTGCCCATCGTCATCACGAAGCTGCGGTCGACCTTGATCTCGTGCACGGGGAGGCGCTGCAGGTAGGTGAGCGACGAGTACCCGGTACCGAAGTCGTCGACCGACAGGCGCACACCGAGGGCCGCGAGGCCTTCGAGTGCGGTCACGGTCCGCTTGGGGTCCATGATCGTCGACTCGGTGATCTCGAGCGTGAGGTGCTCGGCCGCGAGGCCGGTCTCGCCGAGGAGGCACGCGACGGTGTCGGGGAAATCGACGTCGAGGAGGCTCTGCACGGCCACGTTCACGGCGATGGAGAGATCGAAGCCGAGACGACGCCACTCGGCGCATTGCGTCATCGCCCGCCGTGCCACCAGCTGGGTGAGCCCACCGATCAGGCCGGTGCGCTCGGCGATCGAGATGAACACGTCGGGCGAGAGCATGCCGTGGTCGGGATGCTGCCAGCGCACGAGAGCCTCCGCACCGACCACCTGCTCGTCGGCGATCCGCACCTTCGGCTGGAAGTACACGAGCAGGTCGTCGTTGTCGATCGCCTCGCGCAGCGCGCCCACGAGCGCAAGGCGCTGCACGGAGTGGTCGTCACTCGCCGCGTCGTAGATCTCGATGCCGCCCGACTCACGCTTCGCCGCGTACATCGCGACGTCGGCTCGACGCAGCAACGTGTGCGCGTCGTCACCCTGCGCCGGTGCGAGTGCGATGCCCACGCTCACGGCGATCTCGAGCGCCACGTCGCGCACGTGCACCGGCGGCAGCAAGACAGATCGCACCATGCGGGCCGCTTCCACCGCTTCTTGCTCGCTCACGAGACCGTGGAGCAGCACGGCGAACTCGTCGCCACCGAGGCGGGCAACCGCAGCGCCTCCGGTCAACGACGACGAGATGCGCGCCGCGACCTGGCAGAGCACTTCGTCGCCGACGTTGTGACCGAGCGTGTCGTTGATGTCCTTGAAGTGGTCGAGGTCCATCAACATCACAGCGACGATCGTGCCCGACGGTCGCGTGGCGAGCGCACCCGACAAGAACTCCACGAAGGACGCGCGGTTCGGGAGCCCCGTGAGCGCGTCGGTGGCCGCCTGGCGGGCGCGTGCTTCGATCTCGCGGGCGAGCCGGTCGACGAGGCGGCCGTTCTCGATCGCCACGCTCGAGTGGTTCGCGAGCGTCTCGAGGAGGCGGGCATCCTGGCTGTCGAACGTGCCGAGCTCGCCCATGCGGTCGGCCACCAGCAAGTAGCCCACGGGCTGGCCGTCGTGCCGCAGTGGCGCGGCCACGAGATCGCGGGCGCCCACCGCGTCGAGCAGCTCACGCTGGTCGCGGCTCTTGGCCTGCCGCGGTGCCACCACGACCTCACCATTGTCGACCACACGGGCCCACAATGCCGAGCTCCCGCGGTCGACCACTTCCGAAACGACCGCTTCGCCTTCAGCGGCTCGCACGTGGAAGCTGCGTTGCGGATCGTCGGCGGCGAGCAGCACCACTTCCGCACTGTCACTGCGCAGCACGTTGCGCGCCTGGTCGAGGATGGCGGTGATGATGCTCTCGGCGCGCTGGGCGCCGCCCACGGCACGCGTGAAGTCGTAGAGCATCTGCAAGCTCTCGTAGCGGCGTGACAACGACGTGTAGCCGCTGTAGGCCGCGAACATCACCACGCCGAGCGCCACGAGCAACACGATGCCGGCGATCGTCACGTGCACGAGCACCGCAGCAGTGAGCGCCAGGCTCGTGTTCGCGACCACGGCAAGGCACGAGAGCAACAAGGTCGAGCGCACGTCGGGGCGATTGCCATGGGCCCGGATCACCGCGCTCACGCTCGCCACGCCGAGCAGGTTCGTCGTGCCCACCGCGAGGAGCACGGCGAGCCAGGCCGACGGGCTGATCACGTCGGCGCGGTGTTGCAGCGCGCCGAAGATCGCCACCGCGACCGCGGTCTCTGCGCTGAACAGCGCGAGGTTGAACACCACCTTGCGCACCGAGCGCACGCGCAAGGCGAGCATGATCGACGCGCCCACCAGCCGGCCGAGGAGCAAGCCACCCGGCGACGCGTAGAAGAGCGCGAGCACGAGCGGCACCTCGGCGAACCCGAACACGTGGGCCTCGTGGCGCACTTCCACGCGCACGACCCAGAGCTCGGTGATCGCAAAGCCGATGCCGAACGCCCACCACGGGATCGAGGAGCCGGCGCGCACCACAGGGTGTCGCGCGGCGACAGCGAAGAGGCCGACGGTGAGGGCGAGCAGGCCGCCGGAGAGCATGGCTACGGCGACGGCCGGATCGATCCGGCGCGCGCCGGAACGACTTGTCTGGCCGACGCCTCCGGTCGCGGTCGCTGTGTCCATCCCTGCCCTGTCCTCGGCCTTGGTGGCCTGGTCCGCGGCAGATATCGGCACGTTTCGACGAGGCCCTAAGGGCTGGAAACGACAGCCAAGGCGCTGTGACCACAGCCACCCCGCGGCGGCCCGCCCCCAATCCTGTCCGCCGCATGCGTGCGGCATTCCTGCGACTTCACGGCATTTGGGCGAAAACCGTGACCGGTCTGTGTCTGGCCCGTTGTGACTCCGGTCTCCCCAGGTCAACGCTGACTCAACCACGGAGAGTGGTCGGCCGAAACAACATCACCCACACAAGGAGACAATCTCATGCGCAAGCTCGCCATTGCCGCCCTTGCGGCCTCGCCCGCCCTCGCCCTCGTCGCCACCCACCTTCCGCAGGTCGTGGCGACCGCCATCACCTGGCGCTGAGTCCACGCCAGCCCGGACCCTCGGGCAGGCCCAGCCACCTGCCCATCAGCTCGCGTAGCGACGGCGTTCGCCTCGGCCTCAGGCCCGGCGGACGCCGTCGAGTCGCGCGACGAGCCACTCGCGCACGTCGACGTCGGCGTTGGCCTCCCCGACCAGCACGAGTCCCTGCTCGGCGAGCGGGCGCCGCAACTCATGACCGCGCTCCGCCAGCACCAGCGCGGCCATCGCGCGGTGCACGAGCCAGAGGTACGGGAACGGCGGATCGAAGATCTGCTGGAGCAGCCACTCGACGCGGGGCTCGGTATCCGGTGGCCCGAGCGCGGCTACCAGCGCACCGGCAAAGGCGCTGTTGTAGCGCTGGTACGTCGATCCCGTCTCGCGCAACGCCGCATGACGAGCGCGAAGGAAAGCATCGCCTCGGGCTCGATCGCCGGCGAGGTAGCGGAGCAGTGCACGTTCGTTGTTCGCCGCGTGGCCTTCGAACTGGCCGTCATCGACGATCCACGGCGGACCCTCGAGGGCTCGCAGTGCCAGGCCCAACATCTCGCGGCGGCCGGCAGGCAGTCCGGCGCGCTCGAGAAGCTCGTCGGCCCTCGCTCTCGCGCCGTGCCACATGGCGATCGCAATCGCGGCGTGCACCACCGAGAGAGCGTTGAAATCGGAGTCGCCCACAACCTCGAGCACAAGATCGTCGAGCATCGACCACGACGTGAACGGTTGGGTTGCGTAGATCACCGGCAACTCGGCGCAACGAGCAGCCAGCACCATCCCGCGATCGGTGGCCAGTTCCACCGCGCGCCGAGCGTGTTCCGCCGCGGCGGCCGGCAGACCCAGGTCGAATGCAACGATCGACGACTGCGTTTCGCATTGCGCCATCCGCACGCGGTCTTCGAGACCCTCGGCCGCTGCTCTTGCCTGCTCGAGCAGTCGCCATGCCGCATCGCCATCGACGGCTGCCATCAGCTCGGCAACGTCATAGGCAACATCGACGATCAGTGCGGGATTGCGGTCATGCGTCAGCACGTCGAGCACGGCACGCGCGCGCGCGAGCGCCGGATCAAACGGAGCGCCGTCGAATGCCACCGCCTGCGCTCCGATGATCGCAGCCCTTGCATCGAGCCGCGCTCGATCTGCAAGCGCGCTCGGGTCCATCGACGCCAAGCGCTGTTCGACGACCACAGCCGCGCGACCCCGCATTCCGGCGTCAGCCAACGCACCTGCGTATGCCAACACGAAGCGCACCGGCGTGCTGGCGATGCCGACACGTTCAATCGCCCGTTCGCCAACGCCGACCGCGCGCTCTGGTTGCGCAAGGCCCGCGGCCGCCTCGGTGAGCGACATGAGTGCGCGACTCGCATTCGCTCCGAGCGAAGTCGTCCATGGATCGGCGAGCATGGCGGCTTCTTGGAACTCGCCGCGTCGGATGCAGAGGTCGGCTTCGATGAGGTCGGCCGTACCGGGCTCTGGCTCGGCGCCTGTGTCGCGCAGGAGGTCGAGCAGGTCGTCGACCGCGGTGAGAGCAAAGCGGTCGATCGCTTCGCGCGCGGCGGTAGCTGCACGGGCACCCGCGAGGTCACGGAGCTCTTCCGCTCCGAGACGCCACGCGCGGCCGGCGTGGAACGCGACGGTCTCTGCCGCCGCCGTGGCGGTGTCGAGTGCGAGGGCAAGATCGGCGTGCGCCGACCGCCGGTCGGCATCGGCGAGCCGCTGGTACGCCACCTCTCGCAGCAGCGGATGTGTCCATGCCGCTTCGGTCGAGCCGGCGATCGCCGAACCCACGCGGGCTTCCGCCATGCCCGACCGGTACAGCGTCACCGACGCGTCGCGCAGCGGAGCTCCCACAGCTTCGGGCCAGAACACATCGCCGCATGCCGCCGCGATCGCGATCGCGTCGAGCAGGTCGTCGTCGAGCGCTTCGAGCCGGTGCGCAATCAGGGTGCGCACATCGGCGTCGAGCGCATCGCCGCGGTCGCGCGCCAAGGCGAGCTCGCTCGCGAGCAGCGGGTTGCCACCCGCGAGCACTGCCACGTCGGGATGCGCGAGCGCGGCGATCACATCGTCGGCGAGCGGGCCGAGCATCATCGTCTCGACGCCGAGCTCGTCGCTGTCGATGATCTCGGGCCGTGCGCCCAGCACCAGGAGCCCGGGCGTGTGGCTGCGGAAGGCGAGACGTTCGATCACACCGAGCAGCTCAGGCCGGGCATGGTGCAGATCGTCGATGATCGCGACCGGGGCATCGAGCGACTCGATGAGCGCCGCCAACGCTGCCGCGATCGTGTCGAGATCGAGCGCCGACCCGGCGGCGGCGACATCGCCAGTGAGCGCGCCGAGCGCGGCGGCGTGCGCGCCGCCGACCTGTTCGGGCAGCGACCCTCCGAAGCGGCGGACCCACGGCGCCAGCGCGCGCACATCACCGACCTGCTCGGAGCAGCCCGCCCGCAAGACTGGCGTGCCTCGGCCGACGGCGTCGGCGGCCGCCACGTCGAACAGCCAGGTCTTGCCCTGACCGGCGGGCGCGATCACGAGCAACGCGCGCAGCTCCTCGCTCGCCCGCGCCGCGTCGAGCATGTCGGCGAGCCGCGCCAGCTCGAGCTCACGGCCCGTCGGCGACGCTTCGGGCGCGTCGTCGACGAGCGTGATCACCTCGGGATCCGGCGTCGCGACATCGGCGGTCGGCGCGGATCGCGCCGGCGCCGCCGCGGGCGGCTCGTCGCCCGCGAGCGCTTCGAGCTGTGCGGCCACGTCGGCCATCGTTGGTCGCCGCGCGGGATCGAGGCCGAGGCACGCGCGCAACGACTCGGGCAGCGCGGCGCGCGCCGTCGCGATCGCCGTGGAACCACCGATGCACTCGGCGAGCACCATGGCGACCGACCACACGTCGGCGGCCGGGCTCACGGTCGCGCCCATCTCCAGCTCGGGAGCCGCGTAGGCGGTGGTGAGCAGCACGGCGGCCGCGCCCTCCACCCAGCCATCCACGGTCGAGCCGTCGAGCGCCGCCGCCCCGAAGTCGACGAGCACCGGGCCGCGGTCGGCGAGCAGCACGTTGCCCGGCTTCACATCTCGATGCACCACACCCGCGGCATGCGCGGCCGCCAGGCCGCGCGCCACGGGTGCCAGCGTTGCCGCGGCGGTGGCGGGCGCCAGGCGGCCGTCGTCGAGCACGGCGGCGAGCGTGGCGGCCTCGTGCAGCTCGAGGGCGAGATGGGCGATGCCATCCACGTCGTCGGCGGCCAGCAGGCGCACCACCGCCGGATGGCGCACGCGCTCCAGGGCGGCGCCCTCGCGGGCGAGCCGGGCCCGCACCAGCGGGTCGCCCGGGTCGCGCGCGAGCTTGAGCGCCACGACGATGCCGTCGCCTTCGGCGCGCCAGACCTCCGTGTCGTGTCCGCCGCCGAGCGGCGCGATCAGCTCGAATGCGCCGATCCGCCCGCCGAGCGAGGCCAGCTTCGCCGCTCGCACGGTGCAATGGTCCCACACGCATCATCAGCGGCACGAGCGAAGTGTCCTCTGACGCTGACGAATCGCGCCCGCGAGCACCGAGCACCGAGCGCCGACGCACCCGATGCCACCGTCAGATGTCGAGGAAGCGCACGTCCTTGGCGTTCTGCTGGATCCACTGGCGCCGGGTGTCGACGTCGTCGCCCATCAGCACCGACAAGATGCGGTCGCACACCTCGGCCTGATCGACCGTGATCTGCACGAGCGAGCGGGTGGCCGGGTTCATGCACGTCTCGGCGAGCTCCGGATAGTCCATCTCGCCGAGGCCCTTGAAGCGCGCGAACGCGAGCTGCTTGTTGGAGTGCTCCTCCATGAGCCGCAGCCGTGCGGCGTCGTCGGGCACGTACGTCTTCTGGCCGCCGATCTCCACGGAGTAGAGCGGCGGCTGGGCCACGTAGAGCCGGCCGGCCTCCACGAGTGGGAGCATCTGGCGGTAGAAGAACGTGATGAGCAACGTGCGGATGTGGCCACCGTCCACGTCGGCGTCGCTCAGGATGATCGTCTTCTCGTAGCGCACCTTGTCGACGTCGAATTCCTTGCCGACACCACCACCGATCGCCGACACGAGCGACTGGATCTCGGCGTTGGCGAGGATCTTGTCGAGGCTCGCGCGCTCCACGTTGAGCACCTTGCCGCGCAAGGGCAGGATCGCCTGGATCTTCGGGTCGCGGGCGTCGCGCGCCGATCCGCCGGCCGAGTTCCCTTCCACGATGAACAGCTCGGTGCCCTCGGCCGAACGCTGGGAGCAGTCGGCCAGCTTGTCGGGCATGCCCACACCTTCGAGCGCGCTCTTGCGGCGAGTGAGCTCTCGAGCCTGCTTGGCTGCGGTGCGGGCACGCGCCGCGCTCGACGCCTTCTGCACCACGGCCTTCGCCGGGTTCGGGTGCTCCTCGAGCCACCGCGAGAAGCGCTCGTTCGTGAGACGCTCCACCAGACTGCGGATCTCGGTGTTGCCGAGCTTCGTCTTGGTCTGGCCCTCGAACTGCGGATCGGTGAGGCGAACGCTCACAATCGCGGTGAGGCCCTCACGCACGTCGTCGCCCTGGAGCGACGTGTCTTTGCCCTTCAGGAGATTGCGGTCCTTGGCGTAGCGGTTGATCGCGTTCGTGAGGGCTCGCTTGAACCCCTCGGCGTGCATGCCACCTTCGCTCGTGCTGATGCCGTTCGCGAACGTGTGCAGACCTTCGTAGTAGCCGGTGTTCCACTGCCACGCCACCTCGACTTCGCCTTCGGCCTCAGCCGCCGAGAAGTAGCCGACATCTTTGAACAACGGCTCCTTGCTCTCGTTGAGGTGGCGCACGAAGTCGGCGATACCGCCGTCGTAACAGAACGTCTCGGTCTGCTCGTGGTCCTTGCGCTTGTCGTCGAAGTGGATCGTGATCCCACGATTGAGGAACGCCGTCACCTGCAACCGTTCCAGCACCGTCGCGGCGCGGAACTCGAGCTCTTCGAACACGTCGGGGTCGGGCCAGAACGTGACGATCGTGCCGCTGTTGCCACGGCGGCTGCGCCCGTCGTTCTTCAACGGTGCGACGGGCACGCCGGAGAGCACCTTCGTGCCCTTGCGCACCGCCGTGTAGCTCTGGCGGTACACGTTGCCGTCGCGGTGGATCTCGAGGTCGAGGCGCGTGGAGAGCGCGTTCACCACGCTCACGCCCACCCCGTGCAGACCGCCGCTCATCTTGTAGCCGCCGTCGCCGAACTTGCCCCCCGCGTGCAGTGTGGTGAGCACCAGCTCGGCAGCACTCTTGCCCTTGTGCAGGGGGTGCTCGTCGACCGGGATGCCGCGCCCGCTGTCGGCCACGCGCACACCACCGTCGGCGAGCAACGTGACGTCGATGCGGGTGCCGTAGCCCGCCATCGCCTCGTCGACGGCGTTGTCGACGACTTCCCAGATCAGGTGGTGGAGGCCCTGGCTCCCGGTGGAGCCGATGTACATACCGGGCCGCTTGCGCACGGGGTCGAGGCCCTCGAGGACCTGGATGTGCTCCGCGTTGTAGTCGCCACCATCCTTCGCGGCCGCCATGCAGCCGAGGATAGGTGACGCTGTGTCGATAGCGATGCCTTCGCCTGCGGCAACGGCGAAGCCGCCGCGATCAGACGAGGTAGCGACTGACCATGTCGATCACGGCGGCGGGCTTCGTCTCGCCGTCGATCTCGATGGTGATGCGCACCACCGACTGCACCCCGCCCGCGACCTCGGTGGCCTCCACGAGCTCACCGCTCGCTCGCACCCGGCTCCCGACCTTCACCGGTGTGATGAAACGCGCCTTGTTGAGCCCGTAGTTGATGCCCATCGTGATGCCGTGCACTTCGGCGAGCTCGAACAGGAACCGCGCGCAGAGGCTCATCGTGAGGAACCCGTGCGCGATCGGCGCGCCGAACGGACCAGCCTTGGCCCGCTCCACATCCACGTGGATCCACTGATGGTCGTCGGTGGCGTCGGCGAACATGTTGACGCGATCCTGGGTGATCTCGACCCAGCCGGTCGGGCCGAGCTTGGCGCCGACCGACCCGAGCAGCTCCTGGGGTGTTGCGAAGATCGTTGCAGCCATGGCGCCGAATGTAGACGAACCCGATGTAGTCCAGCTCGGGCGCGTTCACTACGGTGCGCCGGCGATGGACATCAAAGGTGCAGTGGCGTTGGTGACGGGCGGGGCCTCGGGCCTCGGCGAAGCGACGGTGCGGCGGCTCCACGCCGGCGGCGCCTCGGTGGTGATCGTCGACAAGAACGCCGAGCGCGGGGCGCAGCTGTCGGGCGAGCTCGGCGAGCGCGCCGTGTTCGCCGACACCGACGTGACCTCGGCCGAGAGCGTGCAGGCCGCCGTCGGTCTCGCCACCGAGATCGGCCCGTTGCGCATCGCGGTGAACTGTGCCGGCAGCGGCATGGTGGGTCGCACCATCAACCGCGACGGGAGCCCCCACGATCTCGCGGTCTTCGAGTGGGTGATCAAGCTCAACCTGATCGGCACGTTCAACGTGGCGAGCCTCGCAGCATCGGCGATGTCGAAGGGCGAGCCACTCGCCGGTGGCGAACGCGGCGTGATCGTGAACACGGCGTCGATCGCCGCGTTCGACGGCCAGATCGGACAGGTGGCCTACTCGGCGTCGAAGGGCGGCGTGGTCGGCATGACCCTGCCGATGGCACGCGACCTCGGTGTCGTCGGCATCCGGGTGATGACGATCGCACCCGGCAGCTTCGACACACCCATCTTCGGGTTCGCAGGCGACGCCATGAAGAGCGCCCTCACCGAGATCGTGCCGTTCCCCACGCGCATGGGTGACCCGGCGGAATACGGCGCGCTCGTGGCCCACATCGTGGAGAACCAGTACCTGAACGGCGAAGTGATCCGCATCGACGGCGCGGTGCGCTTCCCTCCGAAGTGAGCATGGGCCCGGTGCTCAGCGCGGCTTGACCAGCTCCAGGCCGTTGTCGCGCATGATCATGCGCACCTCGGCGGCGTCGAAGTCGGGCAGGTCGTTCACGAACGAGCACGGATCGGCAAGACCCTCGGCGTGCGGGTAGTCGGAACCGAACAGCATCCGCTGCGGTCCGTGCACCACGCGCAACGTGGGCAAGTCATCCTCGTAGTACGGCGAGATCCACACGTGCTCACGCAGCTGCTCCACCGGGTCGGCGTCGAAGCCCGACGGCCGCTGCGCATACGCCTTCTTGAAGAAGCGGTACAGCTCGTTCACCCAATCAGAACCCGACTCGATCGTCGCGACCCGCAGCCGCGGGAACCGCGTGAACACGCCGTCACAGATGAGCGCGCCGATCGTGTCGTGGATCGGACGGTGCCCGCCGAGCAAACCACTCAACGGCTTGTAGCGGAAGGCCTCCATCTCGCCGCCGCAGCCGTAGTCCTCGGCGTAACGGCTGTACCCCGCGTCGCCGGAGTGGAACGCCACCGTGATGCCCGCCTCGTTCACCCTCGCCCAGAACGGATCGTGCGCGGCATCGCCCGGCGAACGAGAGAACCCCGGCCCCCGCACCGGTCCGGCCCGCATCACCACGACGCGGGCGCCGTTGTCGAGCGCCCAATCCAGCTCTGCGACGGCGCGCTCAGGGATCTGTAGGTTGATGTACGGAGCCGAGAAGATCCGGTCTTCGTAGTTGAACTTCCACTCTTCGAGCAGCCACTCGTTGAACGAGTGGAAGGCCACGTGCTCGGCTTCGGGATCGTCGATGAGGGCTTCTTCCATGCCCACGCCGAGCGTCGGGAAGCAAAAGCATGCCTCGATGTGCTGCTCGTCGAGCATCGGGATGCGCGCCGCCGGATCGCGGTAGCCGGGATTGATCGGTTCGAGCTCGCCGAACGCGGCGCGGATGTCGTCGCCGGCGCGCTTGCCGCGGAAGTAGTCGTCGAGGCTGCCGGGACGGGCCACCGGATCGAACAACGGGTTCGGGATGAAGCGGTTCACGCGGCCGCCCACCAGCAGCCGGCGCTTCCCGTCGATCTCTGCCCACTGCATCGTGCGCTTGCCCCAGCCCTTCGGCAGGTGGCGCGTGAAGGCATCGGGTGCCTCGTAGTAGTGGTTGTCGGCGTCGAAGGCGGCAAAGCCGAGATCCGTGTACTCCATGCCCGAATCGTATGGCGCCCCTGCGCCCCCGCTCCACTGTCGCCTTTGCAGCGATCGGAGCGGGCTAGCACCGGTTGCCCCGCGCCACGTACGGTTCTGCGCATGGTGCTCGAACGCTTCCGCATCGACGGCCAGGTCGCCATCGTCACCGGCGCCGGACGCGGCATCGGCGCGGCCAGCGCGCTCGCCCTCGCCGAAGCCGGGGCCGACATCGTGCTTGCGGCCCGAACCAAGGACCAGCTCGACGCCGTCGCCGAGCAGGTGCGCGCCCACGGCCGGCGCGCCGTGGTGGTCCCCACCGACGTGAACGAGAACGCCAACGTCGAAGCACTCGTCGCCACGGCCGTCGAGGAGCTCGGCGGCGTGGACATCGTGGTGAACAACGCGGGCGGTACCGCCCCGCGGCCGTTCCTCGACACGAGCGCGGGCTTCATCGAGCGCTCGTTCCACTTCAACGTCACCACCGCCTTCGTGCTCACGAAAGCAGCGGTGCCGGTGATGTTGGAACGCGGCGGTGGCTCCGTGGTCAACATCTCCTCCGCGATCGGGCGCCTGCGCGATCGCGGCTTCGTGGCCTACGGCACCGCCAAGGGCGCGCTCAGCCACATGACACGGCTGATGGCCGCCGACCTTGCGCCCAAGATCCGCGTGAACGGCATCGCCGTGGGTTCGATCGCCACGAGCGCGCTCGAGACCGTGCTCACCGACGACGACATCCGCAACCAGATGATCGACGGCACACCGCTGAAGCGGCTCGGCGAACCCGACGACATCGCGCTCGGCGTGCTGTACCTGTCGTCGCCGGCGTCGAGCTTCATCACTGGCAAGCTCTTCGAGATCGACGGCGGCCTCGAAGAGGCGAACCTCGCGCTCGGTCTGCCCGACCTGTAACGCGCGCGCCACCGTGTTTCGGCGCGCCGTCGCGGCCCGAGGCACACGGCGAGCTCTCCCGTAGAGTCGGCGGTATGCAGACGCTGCGCACGCCCGACGAGTGCTTCGCCGATCTCCACGGCTTCGCGTTCGAACCGCACTACATCGAGATCCCGAGCGGCGACAGCGAGACGCCCACGCTGCGAGTGCACTACCTCGACGAAGGACCGCGCGACGGTCGCCCTGTGCTGCTCATGCACGGCGAGCCGAGCTGGTCGTACCTCTACCGCCACATGATCCCGGCGCTCACCGGCGCGGGCTACCGCTGCGTGGCGCCCGACCTCATCGGCTTCGGTCGTTCCGACAAGCCGGCGGCCCGTACCGACTACACGTATCAGCGCCACGTCGACTGGATGCGCGCCGCGCTGTTCGACACGCTCGATCTGCGCGATGCCGTGCTGGTGTGTCAAGACTGGGGTGGGCTGATCGGTCTGCGCCTCCTCGCCGAGCACCCTGATCGGTTCGCGGCCGCATGCGCGGCGAACACGTTCCTCCCCACCGGCGATCGTGATCCGGGTGAAGCGTTCCGGCGTTGGCGTGAGTTCAGCCAGAAGGTCGAGACCTTCCCGGTGGGCTTCATCGTGAACACCGGGTGCACCACCGATCTCTCGCCCGAGGTGATCGCCGCGTACGACGCACCCTTCCCCGACGAGACGTACAAAGAAGGGGCGCGCCAGTTCCCGCTGCTCGTGCCGGCATCACCCGACGATCCGGCGGCGCCCGCCAACCGGCTGGCCTGGGAGTCGTTGCGGCGTTTCGACCGACCGTTCCTGTGCTCGTTCGGCGACTCCGACCCGATCACGGCGGGTGCCGATGGCACGCTGCGCGAGGAGATCCCGGGCGCAAGTGGCCAGCCGCACGTCACAATTGCGGGCGGGGGCCACTTCATCCAGGAGGACCGCGGCGTCGACCTGGCTACGGTGATCGTCCGATGGCTCGAACAAGCAACCCCGTGACGACCCGACCGCTCGACGAGCGCGCGCGTGCACGACGCGTGCGCGGGATCGGCGGTGGCGGCGCGATCGCTGTCGCCGCGCTCGCTCTGGCGCTCTGCGGTGCAGTCACCACGGCGAGCGGCGCCACCCGCACGCAGGCACGGGCCGCGGTTGCCGCCGCGCCCTGCGGGCGCACCGTCACGGCACCGGCGCACTACCAGCACGTCGTGATCGTCGTGATGGAGAACAAGCAGTACAGCCAGGTGATCGGCAACGCGGGTGCGCCGTACCTCACCGGCCTGGCGCACCAGTGCGCCACCGCCACGAACTACGCGGCGAACTCGTCGCCGTCGCGGCCGAACTACCTCGCCATGACGTCGGGCACCATCCCGGCCGGCTGCCCCGGTTCCGATGCCGACCCGCCCAGCTGCACCACCACCACGAACAACATCTTCCGCCAGGTGATCAACTCCGGCCACACCGCGAAGTCGTACGTGGAGTCGATGCCGTCGAACTGCAAGATCGCGTCGGGCGGCCTCTACGCCACGAAGCACAACCCGTGGCCGTACTACGTGGGCACGAACGACCGCACGCGCTGCGCGAAGTTCGACATCCCGCTCGGGAGCAGCACGTCGGGTGCGCTCGTGAACGACATCAACGCGGGCCACCTCCCCACGCTCTCCTACGTGGTGCCGAACCTCTGCAACGACACGCACGACTGCGCGGTGAGCGTGGGCGACGCCTGGCTGAAGTCGGTGGTCGGCCGCATCCTCGCCGGCCCCAACTACGCGGCCGGCAACACGGCCGTGATCGTGGTGTACGACGAGTACACGCCGCTGCCCAACGTGTGGATCGCGCCGTCGGTGAAGCCCGGCGCGGTGTACACGGGCGCGGTCAACCACTACGCGCTGCTGCGCACGGTGGAGCAGACACTCGGGCTCGGCGCGCTCGGCGGGGCGGCCACCGCGCCGTCGCTGCGCACACCGTTCCGCTTGTGAGAGGCTGCGCGTCGTGAGCGATCTCGCGGCCCGCAACCGACAGCTCGTCGAACGCTTCTGGAGCGCGGTGTACCGCCGCGACTTCGATGCCGTCGAAGCGATGTGCCACCCGGATGGCGAGTACACCGACGTGTTCTCGCCAGGCGGCGACGACGACGTGGCCCGTGGCCCACAGCAGATGGTCGGCCGGCTGCGCCTCGGGCTCGAACCGCTGCAGGCGATCTACCACCACCCCCGGCATCTCGTCGCCGAGGGCGACGTGGTGATGTGGGAGCACGCCGAGGAATGGCACTGGCCGACCGGCGAAGCCGTGACGATCAAGTTCGTGACGGTGCACGAGATCCGCGACGGGCTCGTGTACCGCTGGCACGACTACCCCGACCTGCAGAAGTTGCTCGCCGCCGCGCCGCAATGGTGGATGGAGCACATCATGCAGGGCTACGCGCGCGGTTGACCACCGCCGGCCGGCAACGATGAGCGAACCCGTTCTCTACGAGCGCGACGGGCACGTCGTCACGATCACGTACAACCGGCCGGAGAAGCTCAACGCCATCAACGGCGCGATGCGCGAGGGGCTCAACGCCGCGTGGCAGCGCTTCCTCGGCGACGACGAGGCGTGGGTGGCGATCCTCACCGGCGCCGGCCGCGCGTTCTGCGTGGGTGCCGACCTCAACGAAGGCGGCAGCACCGGCGAGTTCCCCGGCTCGTTCTTCGAGATGCCCACCATCAACAGCTTCGAATCGGGCCTCGAGGTGTGGAAGCCCACGATCGCGGCGGTTGGCGGCTACTGCCTCGGATACGGATTGACGGCGGTGTCGGCGTGCGACTTCGTGATCGCGGCCGACGACGCGGTGTTCGGCATGCCCGAGGTGCGCATCGGTGTGCCCACGATCGTGGGCGCGCTGCGCCTGCCCAGGCGCATCCCGAACATGCAGCACGCGCTGGAGCTGCTGCTCACCGGTGAGCGCTTCTCCGCCGAGTGGGCGCTCGCGGTGGGTCTCGCCGGTTCGGTGGTGCCGCGTGATTCGCTGCTCGAAGCAGCACGGACGCTCGCGGATCGGCTGTGCGCGGGAGCACCCTTGGCGGTGCGGGCGGTCAAGGAGATGGCGTACCGGAGCAACGACATGGGGTGGATCGAAGCGGTCCGGTTCGGCGAGACGCTGCGGCGCTACGTGGCCGCCACCGACGACGCCCGCGAGGGCATGGCCGCCTCCCGAGACCGCCGCTTCCCGGAGTGGACCGGCCGCTGATCGCAGTCGGCCCGCAGGACGCTCGCCGCGGTGGGCGAAGCCGTCGCAGAATGGAACCATGCCGGAGCTACCTGAGGTGGAGACGATCCGGCGCGCGCTGGAGCCGCGCGTGCGTGGGCGCTCGATCGTCGATGCGGGCGCGTTCCCATCGGCGAAGTTCACGCCGGCAGTCGAAGCGCTCGGCACCACGATCGACACCGTCGGCCGGCGCGGCAAGTACCTGATCATCGGGCTCGACGACGGCCACGAGCTCGTGGTGCACCTCGGCATGACCGGCCTGTTGCGCATCGTCGACGAACGGAGCAGCGACGATCCGTTCCTGCGTGCCTGGTGGGAGCTGGACGATGGCACCGTGCTCGAGTACTCCGACGTGCGCCGCTTCGGACGCATCGCCGTGTTCCCGGCCGGCGACTACGCGTCGTCGCCCACGTTGCGGTCGCTCGGACCGGAACCGTTCGCCACAGAGTTCGACGCCGCAAGCCTGCACGCGGCGCTCAACGCGTCTCGGCGCGCGGTGAAGACGCAGCTTCTCTCGCAGCGGCCCGTGGCCGGTGTGGGCAACATCTACGCCGACGAGGCGCTCTGGATCGCGCGTGTGCACCCGGCGGCGAAGAAGGTGACGCGCCCCCAGGCGGCCCGCCTGCGCGACGCGATCGTGGAGGTGCTCACCACCGGCATCGAGCGGCGCGGCACCACGCTGCGCGACTACCGCACGTTCGACGGCGATTACGGCTCGAACCAGCACTTCTTGGTCTGTTACGGCCGGGCGGGCGAGCCGTGCGAACGGTGTGGGACCGAGCTGCGGCGTACGGTCATCGATGCGCGGGGCACCACGTTCTGTCCCACTTGCCAGCGCCGTTGAGTCGCGCGGGCGCCACTGAGCGTTTCGCGGCTCTGGCGGCTTGAAGGACCGATGACCGAGGCGGACTTCGCCGACTGGTACGCCGCCGAGCGGCCACGAGTGCTCGCCGCGCTCACCGCGCTGTCGGGCCGATCCGACGCGGCCGCCGAGGCCACCGACGAAGCGTTCGCGCGCGCCTACGCGCGGTGGGACCGCGTGGCGCGGATGGACGCGCCCGGCGGTTGGACGTACCGGGTGGCACTCAACGTGTTGCGCAAGACAATGCGCCGCAGCGCGCGGGGCGGTGAGCTGCACGCGGCCGCGGTCGGCGGCAACGGCGTGGTTGCGAGCGCCGAGCCGGCCGACGACGAGCTGTGGCTGCTCGTGCGCGCACTCCCACCGCGCCAGCGCACCGCGATCGTGCTGCGCTACGTGGCCGATCAGAGCGAGGTGGCGATCGCCGCGGCGATGGGCGTGCGGCGCAGCACCGTCGCATCGACACTCACGCAGGCTCGCGCCCGCCTCGCCGAACAGCTGCACGACCGGGTCACGCAGGAGGCAACCGACCATGACTGACCACGACACCGATCGACTCGACGCTTTGCGCGACGCGAGCGCGCGCCTGCGCGGCTCGGTTGCGGCAACCACATCTGGCGACGTGGATGCCGTGATGGCGCGCGGCCGCAATCGTCGTCGCCACAGCGCCGTGTCGGCGGGAATCGCAGGCATGCTCTCGATCGCGCTCACCGTCAGCGCCGTCGCGACCATCGCGAGCGCGCGCCACGGCGACAACAAGAAGAGCCCCGCGACGGCCGCCACCTCGACGCCGTCGATCACGACGACGCCGAAGCCGATCGACGAACAGCTCGCGGCCAGCCTCGGCCACGGCGTGCCGAACGGCTGGGTCCCGGTCGACCTCGGCAAGGCCCGCCTCTGGGTACCGCCGACCGCGCACACCGTCTCGTTCGCCCAGTGCATGGGCGGTCCGGGCACGGCAGGCGTGCAGATCGTCTTGATCGGCACGATCGCCCCCGGCACCTGCGCGGTGTCGGCCGACGCCACGTACATCGTCGTCGGCGGAGCCACGCACACGCTGCCGCGTCCGCCGAAGCCGATCCGCACCATCAACGGGTTCGTGCTGTACCTCCGGGCCGACTCGCCGACCGCGATCTCCTACGACGCGCCGGCGCTCAACGTGACGCTCACCACGCACGGCGAGTCTGCGTTGATCAACTCCGTGCTCGGCACGCTCGCGCCGTCGGCCGCGGCGATCGCGGCGCGCACCGACCTGCCGATCGACACGAGCAGATGGCGCACCGTCCGCTACCACTCGATCGAATGGCGCCAGCCCGCAAGCTGGAAGGTCGCGGATCGCGCGGGAACTTTCTCCGGCTGCTCCGTGGAAGTGCCGGCCGCGACCACCTCGATCGGCGTATCCGGGGTCCCCGCGCGCTGCCCGTACGGTCGGCCGCCCGACACCGTGTCGACACCGGTGACGGCAGCCGAAGTGGCCGACGGTACGCCGCTGTCGAACGGCGCGGTCGCACTCGACGGATCGGTCGCCAAGACACTCGGCGCCACGTCGATCACTGTGCATCTCGGCGTCGACGGGCGCATCGGCGGGGCGATCCTTCGGTCAGCGCACGAGATCTCGAGCCGCCCGCTCACGGTCGACGGCTGCCCCGCCACGGTTCCGCAGACACCGCACGCGCCGAGTGGCGGCGCGAGCCGGCTCGTTCCGGGTACTCCGACTGCAGTGACGGTGTGCCGCTACCACGGCTTCAACGTTCCGAGCGTCACGCAGGGCACGCTCGCCGGGTTCGCGCCGGGCAACGCGGCCGATCTCGCACGAACGCTCAACGCGCTCACGCCCGTCCCACCCGGCCCCGTTGCGAACTGCCCGCTCGACGACGGCGCTCGCGTCCTGGTGCGCTTCACCGACGCGCACGGCGGCACGTTCGACGTGATCATCAGTCTCGGCGGCTGTCGCTACGTGACGAACGGCGCGCGCAACACATACAGCGGCGCGACCCTGCCGACCGTGCTCTACGACCTCGTCGGCGGCGACTGCAGCTTCCTCACGAGCCAGGTGATCTGCGGGCCGCCGCAGTAGGAAGGGCCGCGCTAGTTGTCCATCGGGTCGTCGGGATAGTTCGCCATCCAGCTGAGCGGCGGCTTCTGGCGGCGCAGCACGCGCCGCCACAGGTCGTAGGGAGCTTCGGTCATCACGTCGTCGGGGCGCGCGTCGAGCACCCACCACGCTTGCTCGGCGAGCTCACGCTCGAGCTGCGCGGGCGACCATCCGGCGTAGCCCGCGAACACGCGCGCCGTCACCACGCCACCGGGCACGTCGTCGGGCGCGTGCGAGAGGTCGGCCACGCCGAGATCGTCGAGCACGCCGGTCCACGCCTCACCGGGAATCGGTTGGCGAACGCGCGCCAGGCAGAACGCGGCTTCCGGCTGTACCGGGCCGCCGCCGAAGACCATGGCCGGCGGTGCACTCACCGACGCCCACTCCGGCAGCGTGTCGCCCAGCTCCACTTCGAGCGGCCGGTTGATCACGAGACCGAGCGCGCCTTCGTCGGTGTGCTCGAGCATGAAGATGACGGTGCGCTCGAAGTTCGGGTCGTTGAGCAACGGCGTCGCGATCAGGAGTCGTCCTCGCGTCCAGCGTTGCTCGGCCACGCCACGATCCTCGCGCACTCGCGCCGTGCATCCGGTCGACCGTCGAGTGATGCATCGATGCAACGCGGCCCCCGATCGTGTGATCGTGCACCCCTCTGTTGCTGACTGAACAGCCGACCAGTAACGCACCGGCGGACGTTCCTGCTCACGGAATGGCGCAGATCGACGGCTAGCGTGCCCGCTTCGCGCCAACGCGTACAAGGAGGTGCACCACGGTGAGCAAGGGTGTCGGCAAGCAGACGATCTGCGAGTTCTGGGGTGCCACCAACCTCGATTCCGTCGAGGTCACCGAACGCGCGCTGCGCGACGCCGTGCGAGCCGGCGGTGCGACCCTGGTCGACGTCTTCGTGCACCGTTTCGCACCGCAGGGCATCTCCGGTATCGCGGTGATCGCCGAGAGTCACCTCGCCGTGCACACCTGGCCCGAGCTCGGCTACTGCGCCGCCGACTTCTTCACGTGTGGCGAGCACGTCGACAACGACGCCATCGTCGAGGTGCTGCGTGAGGCGTACCAGGCCCAGCACGTCGATGTGCGGCACTTCGCTCGCGGCGTCGCCCCCGCAGTGCAACCCGCCTGACGCGTCGTCCCACCGCACAACCCGCCCCTGCATGACAGGCGCGAGCGGCGCGGGTTAGGTTCGCCGCATGACGTGGATGTCAGGTTCTGCACGGAGGCGGGCGCGGTGAAGCCCGGTCCGTTCGAGTACCACGCCCCGCACACGGTGGCCGACGTGACTGCGCTCCTCGCCGAGCACGGCGACGAGTGCAAGCCGCTCGCCGGCGGCCAGAGCCTCGTGCCCATGCTCGCACTGCGCCTCACCGGCTTCCCGCACCTCGTCGACCTCAACCGCGTCGACGGCTTGAGCGGCGTCGAGCGCAGCAACGGCACGCTCGTGATCGGCGCGATCACCCGCCAACGCGTGCTCGAGCGTGATCCGCAGATCGCCGAGGCAGTGCCGCTGCTCGCTCGGGCCGCGCCGCTCATCGGGCACTTCCAGATCCGCAACCGCGGCACGGTCGGCGGTTCGCTCGCGCACGCCGACCCGGCGTCGGAGCTGCCCGCCGTGGCCCTCGCGCTCGGCGCCACGTTCGATGTGGCCGGCCCGAACGGCACCCGGTCGATCGCGGCGGCCGACTTCTTCACCGGGACGTGGAGCACGGCACTCGAGCCCGACGAGATCGTGACCGCCGTGAGCTTCCCGGTGCGCGGTGAGCGCACCGGGAGCGCGATCCACGAAATGGCCCGCCGCCACGGCGACTTCGCCATCGCCGGCGCCGTCGCCAACATGTCGCTCGACGCGGCCGGCCGGGTGAGCGCCGCGGCGATCTCGCTCTTCGGCGTGGCCTCCACACCAGTACGCGCGACCGGCGCCGAAGCCGCGCTGGTAGGCGCGGCGCCGGCCGACATCAACACCTTGGAGATCGGGCGCCTCGCGCTCGCCGATCAGGAACCCACCGACGACATCCACGCGACGGGTCCACAGCGGGCGCGCATCGCCGCGCACGTGACCGGCATCGTCGTGGCCCGCGCGCTCGAGGAGGCAGGTCGATGACCGACCAGGCGATCGCGATCACCGTCAACGGCGAACGGCGCAAGGGCCGCACCGAGGCCCGCACCACCCTCGCCGACTTCTTGCGCGACGAGCTGGCGCTCACCGGCACGCACGTGGGTTGCGAGCACGGCGTGTGCGGTGCATGCACGGTGTTGCTCGACGGCGAGGCCGTGCGCAGCTGCCTCGTGCTCGCCGTGCAGGCCGACGGCGCCGACATCACCACGATCGAGGGGATCGGGCCCGAACCCGGCCGGCTCGGCCCCGTGCAACAAGCGTTCATGGAGTGCCACGGGCTGCAATGCGGATTCTGCACACCGGGTTTCGTCGTCTCGGTCACGTCCTTCCTCGCCGAGCAGCCCGCACCGACCGATGACGAGATCCGCGAGATGCTCTCCGGCAACATCTGCCGTTGCACCGGGTACCAGGGCATCGTCGCCGCAGTGCACCGCGCCACCGAGCTGATCGAAGAGGCCACGGCATGACCACGACCGATGCTGGGAGCGCGGGTCGCTTCGTCGGCCAGTCGGTGCGGCGCAAGGAGGACCCGCGTCTGCTCACCGGCCGCGGCACCTACGTCGACGACATGTCGTTGCCGGGGATGCTGCACGCGTGCTTCGTGCGCAGCAACGTGGCGCACGGCCGGATCGTGTCGATCGACTGCGACGCGGCGCGCGCCGTCGACGGCGTCGTCGCCGTGCTCACCGGCACCGAGCTCAACGTGGGCCGCGGCAGCATGCAACCCACGCTCATGTTCGAAGATGCTGCCAACGTCGCGGTGCAGCCGCTCACCGAGGGCACCGTGCTGTTCGTGGGCGATCCGGTTGCGCTCGTGGTGGCCGAGTCGCGGGCCGTCGCGGAAGACGCGGCCGAGCTCGTGGAAGTGAACATCGACATGCTGGAGGCTGTGGTCGGCTTCGACGCCGCGCTGCTCGAGGGCGCGCCGCTGGTGCATCCCGACAAGGGCGCGAACGTGGGCCAGGACATGCCCGTGATCATGCCGGGCTGGGACGAGATCAAAGCCGACGCCGCGCACGTGGTGTCGGCCACGTTCAACCAGCACCGCCAGACGAACGTGCCCATGGAGACGCGTGGCATCGTCGCCTCGTTCGACCCCGCGTCGGGCGAGCTGCACGCGTACCTCAGCACGCAGAACCCGCACGAGGCGCGCCTCGTGCTGTCCCGCGTGACCGGCGTGCCCGAGCACCTCGTGCGCGTGACGGCACGCGACGTGGGCGGCGGCTTCGGCCAGAAGATGTTCCTGTTCCGCGACGAGCAGACAATTGGCGCGGCGGCCGTGTACCTCGGGCGCAGCATCAAGTGGATCGAGGACCGTCGCGAGAACCTGATCGCGTCGAACCACGCGCGCGCCGACCGCACCACGGTGGAGCTCGCACTCGACGCCGACGGGAAGCTCCTCGGTGCGTTCGTCGACGAGGTGGAAGACGCGGGTGCCTGGCCGCTCGGTTCGATGGGTGGCGCCGCGCCCGCCGTGGGCGCGTACTTCACCGGCGCGTACAAGCTGCCATTCCTGTCGTGGCACGCGCGCGCCGTGTGGACCAACACGTGTCAGCGCGGCGCATACCGCGGGCCGTGGATGATGGAGACCACGGCACGCGAGCAGATGGTCGACTACGCGGCCCGTGCGATCGGCATGGATCCGTGGGAGTGGCGCCGCCGCAACGTGGTCAAGGACGCCGACCTGCCTTACACCACGCCGATGTTCATGACCTACGACGACTCGATCTCGCCCGACGCGACACTCGAGCAGGCCGCGCAGGTGATCGATTACGACGCGTTCCGAGCCGAGCAGCGCCGCGCGTTCGAGAGCGAGGGACGCTTGCTCGGCGTGGGGCTGAGCCTCTACATCGAGCCGTGCGCGATGGGGATGATGGACCCGCTGTCGACGGAGACGGCGAACGTGCGGGTGATGCCCTCCGGCAAGGTCAGCGTGGCACTCGGCACCGGGTCGCACGGCCAAGGCCTCGAGACCACGATGGCGCAAGTTGTTGCCGAAGAGCTCGGCATCGACATCGACGACGTGATCGTGGTGCAGGGCGACACCGCGAGCTCGCCGTTCGGGCGTGGCACGGGCGGCTCCGGGTCGGCGATCATTGGTGCCAACGCTTGCCGGCTTGCTTCGGCCGCCGTGCGCGACAAAGCGTTCGCCATCGCGGCGCAGCTCATGGAAGCCGCGGCCAACGACCTCGAAGTGAGTGACGGTCGCATCACGGTGAAGGGCACACCGGCGCGCGGCATCGACTTCGCCGAGGTCGCACGCGTGGCCTACCTCGAGACGGCGAAGCTGCCCGAGGGCATGGAAGCGAGTCTCGAGGCGACGCACACCTACAAGGCGCCTCCGGTCACCTGGGCGAACGCGTGTCATGCGTGCACGGTCGAGGTCGATCGCTACACGGGGCTGGTCAAGATCTTGCGCTACGTGGTGAGCGAGGACTGCGGCAAGATGATCAATCCCGCGATCGTCGACGGTCAGATCGCGGGCGGCGTCGTGCAGGGCATCGGCGGCGTGCTGTTCGAGCACATGATCTACGACCCCGACGGCAACCCGCTCGCCACCACGTTCATGGACTATCTACTGCCCACCGCGGCCGAGATACCCACGATCGAGATCCACCACATCGAGACGCCGGCACCCAACCCGGGCGGCCACAAGGGTGTGGGCGAAGGCGGCGCAATCGGCGCGCCGGCATGCGTGTTCAACGCGGTCGCCGATGCGCTCGCGCTGCTCGACGTGACGATCACCGACCAACCGCTCGGCCCCCGCGAGGTCCTCGACGCGCTGATGGCCGCCGGGCACTGAGGTCGACGGCGACGCGCCGTCAGCGTCGGCGTCGGCGCGCCCGTCGTTGCGCCATGTAGTCGTCGGCCAGCTTGCTCGGCGCGCACGCCAACCAGGCGTCGAGGATCGCGTTGCGCACGACGCGTTTCCCGGCCACCTTCAGCTCGATCAGCACGGCCGGGTAGCCGTTGAAGTGCGCGATGGTGAAGATGCCTTTGGCCTGCTCGGCGAGCACCGCCTCCTTCTCTTCGAGGTCGGCGACCGCCACGGCCACGATCTCCCCCTCGGGTGGGGTCGTATCACCGAAGCGCCCAATGTCGGCCTTGCTGAACGGCCGCTCCCACGCGAACCCTTTGCCGCCCACGAACCAGGTGCGGTTGCCGTGCCGCAGACCCTCGGTGACCTCCGGGAGGTCGAGGGCCATGGCGGCGACATCGTCGAGCGTGACCACGAGCGCAAACGGTAGCGATCGAACCGGCGCCACCGGCCTGCCATCGAGCGCCGGCCGCCGACGCACGTAACGTGAGCGGCGTGACAGTTCAGCTCGTCGAGCGTGCGAGCCACCTCGCGACACTGGCGCACGTCCTCGAGGAGTCCGCCGTTACCGGGCAGCTCGCACTCATCTCGGGCGAGGCTGGTGCCGGAAAGTCGGCGCTCGTACAGGCGTTCCTCGACGAACACGCCGACGTCCGCACGCTCGTCGGGCACTGTGACGACCTGTTCGTGCCACGGCCGCTCGGTCCTTTCGCCGATATGGCGCGCACGAGCGCTGGTCCGCTCTCGCGCGCGATCGGCAGCGAGAACGCGGCGGCCGCGTTCGACGCGGTACTCGCAGAGCTCGCGGCGCCACCGCATCCGATCGTGGTCGTGCTCGACGACGTGCAGTGGGCCGATGAGGCGACGCTCGACCTGCTGCGCTTCGTCGTTCGCCGGCTCGACACACTCCACTGCCTGGTCGTCGTGACGCATCGGGTCGAGATAGCGGTCGATCATCCACTGCGGCGCGCGATCGGCGCGTTGGTTGGCCCGAATGTCATTCGGCTCACCGTGCCGCCGCTTTCGCTCGAGGCAGTGTGCAGCCTCGCGGCGGGCAGCGGCGTCGACGCGTTGGCGCTGCACTCTCGCACCGGAGGCAATGCGTTCTTCGTGAACGAGCTGCTCGCAGCCGAGCCCGGGCGTCTCCCCGCGACGGTCAGCGACTCGATCCTCGGCCGTGCCGCGCTGCTCAGCCGCCCCGCGCGTGACGCACTCGAGGCAACTGCCGTGCTCGGCCGCCAGGCCGAAATCGAGCTCATCTGCACCGTCGCCGGCTGCGCCCCCCTGATGCTCGACGAGTGCGTCGAGGTCGGTCTGCTGGTGGGCGACCATCGAACGCTGGCGTTCCGCCACGACCTGAGTCGCGAAGCGATCGAGTTGGCGCTCACTCCCTTGCGGCGCCGTGAGCTGCACGCGCGTGCCCTGGCCGCGCTCGAGCCGTCGGGCGACCTGGTGCAGCTCGCTCACCATGCGATCGGTGCCGGCGACAGCACGCGCATCGTGGATCTCGCAGGTCGGGCCGCCCAACACTGCGTCGCGCTCGGCGCGTACCGCGAGGCGGCGCGGCTCTTCGGCAGCGCGCTCGAACACGTCGACACGATGTCTCCGGAGCGCTTGCGGCTGCTCGAAGGGCGCGCGCGGATCTGCGAGCGCGTCGAGCAGTTCGACGCCGCGATCGAGGCCGGCGAGGAGGTCGTCGCGTTGTACGCCGACGAACGCTCGAAGGGCAAATGGGAAGCGTGGCTCGGCGGTGTGTGTCGCTGTGCCGGTCGCAGTGCCGACGCATGGACACTGCTCACACGATCGGTCGATCGGCTCGATGCGCTCGGTGAGTCGATCGACCTGGCGAGGGCGCTCGGATTGCTGTCGCAGCATCAGATGGTGTCGAGCCGCAACGTCGAGGCGATCACCACCGGGCAGCGCGCGCTCGAGATGGCAGAGCGACTCGGCGCCGACGACGTCGCGGTACACGTGCTCGACACGCTCGGCTCGGCGGTGGCCTGCTCCGGTGACGACACCGGGCTGGACCTGCTCATCGCGGCGATCGATCGCGCCCGACGCGGCGGCATTCACCACGAGATCACCCGCTCGACCGAGAACCTCGCCGACGCCCTACTGGTTCGCTACCGAGCCGCAGAGGCGCTCGAACACATCGACCAAGCCATCGACATCGCGACCGAGCTCGAACTGCGGTTCAGTCGCAACAGCCTCCTGAACGTCCGGGCCGCGGCGCTCTTGCTCGTTGGTCGCTGGGACGACGCGGCCGCCTGGGCTCGAGCGGTGCTCGCCGAGCACGAGCTCGCGCCGACGAACCGCAGCTCCGCGCTCAAGGTCCTCGGAACGATCCGCGCGCGCCGCGGCGACCCGGAAGCCACCGAGGCCCTCGATGAGGCGCTCGCGTTGGCGCTCCCTTACGCGGAGCCGCAGCTCATCGTTCCGATGCGACTCGCTCGGGCGGAAGCCGCGTGGCTCGCCGGCGACGACGCGGCCCTCGAACGCGAGGTGCGCGGCGCGCTGTCGTATGTCGACGGTTCTGAGCGTTGGTACGTGGGCGGTGTGGCACTCTGGTGTTGGCGCGCGGGCATCCACTGGCAGGCCCGCGTACCGCTGCCCGACCAGTTCGCGCTCATGCTCGCCGGCGACGCGAGAGCCGCGGCCACGGCGTGGCAGGCACTGGGGTGCCACTACGAGGCAGCCGACGCGCTCGCCGACAGCCGCGAGGCGAGCGACCTACGCGAGTCGCTCGAACAGCTGACGGCCCTCGGCGCGCACCCGCGTGCCCTCCAGGTGGCGAGGTCGCTCCGGCATCTTGGCGAGCGGGAGATCCCACGCGGGCCGCGCGCGACGACCCGGGCGAACCGCGCCGGGCTCACAGCGCGCGAGATGGAGATCGCCGCGCTCGTCGCCTCAGGACTGGCGAACAGCGACATCGCAGCACGACTCGTGTTGTCGCCGAAGACCGTCGACCATCACGTGTCGTCGGTGCTGGCGAAGCTCGCGGTGCCATCGCGCCGACATGTGGGAGCGGCCGCCATCGCGCTCGGCGTCGACCTCCAAGTTGAGGGTACCGCCGGCCCAAGATAGGGAGCGCCTCCCGATGGCAGCGAGCGCTGCCGTCCGTACCTTCAGTCGAGTCGGCCAGACGGCCGGCAGACAAAGACTGGAGGCGATATGCCCAGGTACCTAGTGCGTCGTACGTTCAGCGACGGGCTCGCGTTCCCGACGGATGCGTCGGGTCGCGAAGCGGTCGAAGGCATCGTGCGTGCGAATCTCGACCAGCGTGTCACGTGGGTCCATTCGTATGTGAGCGACGACGACACCACCACGTGGTGCATCTACGACGCGCCCTCTCCGGAGTCGATCCGTTCCGCAGCCGGGACCACCGGCCTGCCCGTCGACGAGATCCACCGCGTCGGCGTCCTCGATCCGTTCTTCTACGCCGCCCCGGCGTCGAAATAACCGCGAAAGGAACACCCATGACCATCTTCACACGCCGTCGAGCGCTCGGACTCGCTGCTGTGGGCATCGCGAGCATCGCCATGCTCGTACCGTCGCTCTCGGCCGGCGCCCACAGCAGCCTCGACGAGCTCCGCAGCAGCGCATCTGTGTTTCGCGACTTCGACAAGGCCGGCCCCGCCGGCTACGGGCTGTTCAAGGACGTGAACGGCATTGCGTGCATCGCCCAGCCGGGTGAGGGCGCGATGGGCATTCACTACGTGAACGGCTCGCCCGTGAGCGATCCGCGCGAGCTGGCGCGCCAGCCAGAGGCGCTCGTGTACGAACCGCAGGCGAACGGTCGCCTCAGTCTCGTTGCGGTCGAGTACTTGGTGACGAAATCGGCATGGGAAGGTGCAGGCAATACGGCTCCTCCGTCGTTGTTCGGCCACCAGTTCATGCTGATCCCAGCCGGGAACCGCTTCGGTCTGCCCGACTTCTACGCACTCCACGTGTGGCTCTGGAAGCACAATCCGCACGGCCTGTTCGGCATGTGGAATCCAAACGTGAGCTGCGCGCACGCGTAGCAGGTCGTGCCGTGGCGCCCGTGCACGAGATCGTGCACGGGCGCCTCGCGAGCCACGACCGACGTCCCCGCCTGGTCCGACGCTGGCCGCACGAGGTTGGTGCTTGACGGCGCAGCAACGAGAACACTATTTTCGCTGGCGCAATGGCTGTTCCCACACATGACTCGAGCACATCGGTCACGGCGCGCCTCGCCGACCGCTCGGTGCAGAGCATCCGGGACCGGGCCGAGCGGGAAGCCACCGCCCTGCTGCGCGCCGCGCGGCATGTGATGGCGCGCCGCGGTGCCGCCGGGATGACCGTCGCCGAGGTCCTCGACGAGGCCGGCCTCTCGACGCGCGCCTTCTACCGGCACTTCGCTTCGAAAGACGAGCTGGTGCTGGCCGTCTACGAGACCGAGCAGGAGCGATCGATCGCGCGCCTCGTCGCCGCCGTCGAGGCCGCGCCCGATCCGCGCGCCGCGGTGATCGCCTGGATCGACGAGAACCTGGCCCTCGCCTTCGACACCCGCCGCGCAGCACGCACCCGCACACTCGCGAGCGAGGGCTACCGCCTCCGCAGTGAGTTCCCCGAGCACTTCGACGCGATCGTGGTGGCGTTGCTGCACCCTCTCGTCGGCGCGATCGCACGGGGCGTGGCCGACGGCACGTTCCGGTGCGCCGATCCGCACCACGACGCGCGCTTCGCGCATGCCGTCGTGTGGGAGCTCGTCCATCAGCGGCTGTCGGGCGCGGGCACGCTCACCCGCGACGAGGCACGCGCCCACGCGACCCGATTCGTGCTCGGTGCGCTGACGAGTCCCGCGTGACGCAGCTGCCGCCGAACGAGAGCGTCTACTTCGACGCCGAGTACGAGACGATGCCCCGCGAGCAGATCGCCGAGCTGCAGCTCGAGCTGCTGCTGGAGACGATCGCGTACGCCTACGAGCATTCGCCACTCATCCGTGAGACGTGGCAAGCCGCGAAGGTGACGCCGCGCGACGTGGCGACGTTCGACGACTTCTACGAGAAGGTCCCGTTCATCAGCAAGGACGCCGTGCGCGACTTCCGCGACGGCCGCGGCGACCCGTACGGCGGTCTGCTCTGCGTGCCCACGGACGAGCTCACCGCGATCATGTCGACATCGGGCACCACCGGCGACCCCACGCTCGTGGCCGAGAAGTGGGGCGGCGGCTCCGTGGGCCGCCCGGCCATCATGTACCGCGACTTCTGGGGCATGGGCGTTCGCCCCGGCGACTTCTTCTCGCTGTTCCTCTTCACGTTCCGCGGCCCTACCTACGGGTTCGTGCAGAGCCTCGGTGGCATACCGCTGCTCTTCGACTACGACCTCATGGAGATCGAGCGTCTGCTGCGGCTGTCGTGTGAGTACCGGCCCACGGCGATGTACAACTTCGGCGGCACGATGATCCTCGCCACGGCCGACATCGCCGAGCGCGCCGGCATCGATCCCCGTGATGCGTTCTCGTCGTACAAGGGCATGGTGTGGGCGGGCGAGCCGCTCGGCGCGCGGGCACGCGCACTCGCCGACGAATGGGGCATGCCGCTCTTCGAGCACTCGTCGGTGGGCGACGTGACTGCGAGCTTCGAATGCTCCATGCACAACGGCATGCACTTCTGGGAAGACACCGTGCTCGTGGAGGGGATCGACCCGGAGGCCGTCGACCATCGCGACGCGCAAGCGATCACTCGCGACGGTGAACGCTGCGAGCTCGTCGCCACCGCGCTCACCAACCGCGTCGCGCCGCTCATCCGTTATCGCTCCGACGACATCGTGCGCCTCGCGCGCACGCCATGCGCGTGCGGTCGCACCCACGCGCGCATCTGGACGATCGGCCGCAAGGGCGACGAGGTCATCGTTGCCGGGCGATCGGTCCTCCCGATCGACGTGTGGAGCGCCGTCGAGTCGTTGGAGCCGTGCCGGCTCGGTCTGTTCCAAGTGATCCGTGCGCAGCGCGAGGTCGACGTGCTGCGGCTGCGCGTGGGCTACCAGGACACTCCGAGCGCGCGGCTCGGCGCGCTCGCCGACGAGGTTGCCGGCGCGGTGCTCGCCAAGGTGGGGGTCACGCCCGAGGTGCAGCTGGTGCCGAACGCCGAGCTGTTGCGCCTCGGTCCCCCGCACAAGATCCCGAGAGTGACCAAGCGATGACCACCCGGGAACGAACCAGCGTGACGGAATCGCTCTATGCGCTATCTCGTCACGCTGGTTGCGCTGGGGGGTGGCGTCGTGAGTGACGCGACGGCGCTCTGGGGGGTGGGCACCTGGGTCGATCGCGACGGCGTGCGCCGACCGTGGGAGGTGTCGCACACCGAGATCCAACGCGCCATGGGCCACTCCTCCCGCGTGCTCGGCGACCTGGGCGTCGGGCCGGGCGCACGCGTGCTGTGGTGCTCGATGCTCAGCGAAGCGGCCCAGGTGTGGCCATTCATCGTGGGCTCGATGCTCTCGGGCGCGCAGCTGTCGTGCGCCGATGCCACCGCCGCCGAGGCGCCGCGGGTGGCGATGTTCTGCCGGCTCATCGATTACCGCGCCGTGATGGGTGTGACCGGCGCGATCCTCGACGGGCTCGACGAGATGGGCCTCGCCTACGCCGACGTGTTCGGTGCCGTTGCTGTGCTCGGTGCGCGGCCCGACGCGTACCACCGTCTCACTACGGCCGGGCTCGCGCCACAGCACTTCGCGCTCGTCGGCCCCGCCGTCGCAGTGGCACGCGAGCCGGCCGGACCGGCGCTCGTCGACGATGCCGAGTGGGCGGTCGACCTCATCGACGGCCATGTGGCCGTGACCACCAAGTCGGAGCGCCCGACAGCCTTCGATCGCGCCGTCACGTGCGTGCGCGCCGCGAGCACATCGGGCAACGAGATCGCGTGCGCATGAACCCCTGTGCGCCCGCGCCATCAGGAAGGGAGCGACCGATGCGGCCGCTGATCAGTGCCGACAACCATGTCTTCGAACCGGTCACGCTGTGGCAGGAGCGTCTGCCTACCGCGTATCGCGACCGTGGCCCTCGCCTCGAGCAGTCTGGCGAGTGGTTCGTGATGAAGATCGAAGGTATGCCCGATCGCAAGCTCACTCGCGTGAACCCGCAGCCGGCCGCGGCATCGTCGGGCGGCGCCAGCGACGAGAGCGTGGGCGAGAAGCAGAAGCGGCGGGCGGTGCTGTCGAAGGGCGGCGGCGCCGCGCCCGATGAGCGGCTGCGCGACATGCACTCCGACGGCGTGATCGCCGAAGTCATCTACCCCACGTTCGGGCTCTTCATCGACATGGTCGAAGACTCCGATCTGCAGATGGCGTGCGCGCAGGTCTACAACGACTGGCTCGCCGAGACGTTCTTGCACCGGCCGGAGATCTTCGTACCCGCGGCCGTGGTGCCGGTGCGCGACGTCGGCGCCGCCGCAGCCGAGATGGAGCGCGTCGCCGCGCTCGGCTTCCGCAGCGCCATGATCCCCACGAGCGCGCCCGTCGGCATGCCGTACAACCGCAGCGAGTACGACCCGCTGTGGCGCATCGCGGGCGACGCACACATGCCGCTCGCCCTCCACACCGGCACGGGCGCGCTGCCCAGCCAGGAGAAGGGACCCGGCGGCGCGGTGATCAACTACGCCAAGGTGGGCCTCGTGTCGGCCGACACGCTCTGCTACTTCGCGGCGAGTGGCGTGCTCGAGCGCTTTCCCGATCTGCACGTGGTGATGGTGGAGAGTGGCGCCGGATACCTGGCGTTCTGCTGCGAGCGCATGGATGAAGCGTTCGAAGAGCACGAGCAGTGGGTGAACCCCAAGCTGGCCAACCGTCCGAGTCACTACATCCGCACGCAGTGCCATGTGACGCTCGGCGCCGACCGCGCGCCGCTGCTCACCAAGGAGATCACGGGCATCGAGCCGCTCATGTGGGCGAGCGACTACCCGCATCCGGAAGGCACCTACCCGCACAGCCAGGAGACCGTGGCCAAGATCTTCGCGGGCCTCTCCGACGACGACATGTACGCGGTCACGTGCGGCAACGCGGCCAAGCTCTACGGCCTCGACGCCGTGACGCTCGCCGGAGCACTCGCGTGAGCCCGAGCAACAGCACCGGCGAGCTCACGATGAAGGACAAGACCGCCATCGCCGGCGTGGGCAGCACCCCGTACTACAAGCGGGGCGAGTCGATGCCGCAGATGCCGATGGAGCTCGCGGCCAAGGCGCTGCTCGCCGCGTGCGACGACGCCGGCCTCACGATCGACGACATCGACGGTCTGGCGCTCTACTCGATGGGCTTCGACACGAGCCTGTTCGCGCAGTGGCTCAACATCCCGGAGCTGCGATTCACCGCGCTGCTCAGCGGAGGCGGTGGAGGCGCGGCCGGAAGTGTGGGGCTCGCCGCCGCAGCGATCGTGAGCGGGCAGGCAACGTGCGTTGCGTCGATCATGACGTTGCAGCAGGCGGCGAGCCGGTTTGGTGCGAGCTTCGCGCCGCGCGGCAAGCCGGGCGCGGTGTACAGCGCGCCACCGAGCCCCGAGGGCAACTTCATCCAACCCAGCGGGTTGATGGGTCCCGGCCAGATGTTCGCGGTGCTCGCCCAACGGCACATGTACCAGTACGGCACGCAGCGCGAGCACTTCGCCGAGGTGGCCATCAGCACTCGCGCGAACGCGATCCGGCGCAACACGTCGCTCATGAAGGAGCCGCTCACCCTCGACCAGTACTTCGACGCCCGCATGATCTCCGAGCCGCTGTGCCTGTTCGACTTCTGCCTCGAGTGCGACGGTGCCGTGGCGGTGATCACCGTGAGCGCGGCGCGCGCCAAGGACCTGAAGCAGAAGCCGGTGTACGTGGCAGCGTCGGCGAACGGCGGGGCGGGTCGGTGGGGCCAGGCGATCACCTGGATGGGCATGCCCGACGAGTACTTCGCGTCGAGCGGTCACCGCACCGTCGCGCAACGCGCTTACGAGATGGCGGGCATCACCGCGGCCGACGTGGACGTGGCGTTGCTCTACGACCACTTCACCCCGATGGTGATCATGCAGCTCGAGGACTACGGGTTCTGCCCCATCGGTGAGGGGGGCCGATTCGTCGCCGACGGCAACATCCGCTGGCCGAGTGGTTCCATCCCCGTGAACACGCACGGCGGCAACCTCTCGGAGGCGTACATCATCGGCATGACGCACGTGAAGGAAGCCGTCGAGCAGATTCGCGGCACTGCGGTGAACCAGGTGGAGGGCGCCGAGGTCGCGCTCGCCACCGGTGGACCGGCGAGCATCCCCGTGAGCAACCTGATCCTGCACAGCTGAGCGAAGAGGGCAACGATGAAGGGTCTCACCCCCGAGAGCGTGATCAACCTCACGCCCAACGTGTGGACGGAGCCGTTCTGGGCGGCCGCGGCCGAGCACCGGCTCGTGGTGCCCCGGTGCACGAGCTGCGGCACACACCGGATGCCGCCCACCCCGTTCTGCTGGCGGTGCCGTCATCAAGACGTGGAATGGGAGGAGCACGACGGCCGCGGCACGCTCTACTCGTTCACCGTGGTGCGCCACGCGGTGATCCCCGACGTGCGCGACGCGCTGCCGCTCATCGCCGGCATCGTCGAGCTGCCGAACACCGAAGGTTGTCGCCTCGTCGGCAACATCGTCGACTGCGAACCCGAAGCGGTGCGCATCGGACTCGGTGTGACCACCGATTGGTACGACGTGCGCGAGGGCGAGACCGTGCCCGTGTTCCGGCTCGCCTGACGCTCGTTGCTCATGTCTACGGCTACGGGTCGTCTCACGCTCTCCGACGTGCTCGCGAACCACGCCCGATCGCGCCCCGACGAGCTGGCGGTGGGCGACGGAGCGCTTCGCTTCACGTGGCGCGAGTTGGCCGCACGCGTGGAGCGTGTGGCGGCCGCGCTGCACGGCGCGGGAGTGCGAGAAGGCGACCGCGTGATGTGGCTCGGCCAGAACAGCTTCCGCGTGCAGGAGCTGCTGCTCGCGTGCGCGCGAACCGGCGCCCAATTCTGCCCCGTGAACTGGCGTCAGCAGCCCGACGAGCTCGCCTTCGTGATCGACGACCTGGCGCCCGTGGTGGCTGTCACCCAGGACGAAGAGGTCGGCGAGACCGTTCGGGCCGGACTGCGCGCCGCGCAGCACGTGCCGGCACGCATCGTCGTGCACGACGCCGACGGCACCGACTCCTACGAGTCGTTCGTCGCAGGCGCGCCGGGCGCCCTCGCGCACGAGCCCACCACCACGAGCGACGACGCAGTCCTCCTGATCTATACGGCGGCGTTCAGCGGCCGCCCGAACGCGGCGATGCTGCCCCACCGCGCGCTCATCGCGCAGTCGTTGCTGCTCGGCCCGTGGATGGGCATCACCGCCGCGCACCGTTACCTGAACGCGGGACCGATGTTCCACATCGGTGTCTTCATGGAGAACCTGGCCGCGTTCCAGTTCGGTGGCACCAACGTGTTCGTGCGCCGCAGCGACGGCGCGGCGCTGTGCGAAGCGATCGAATCGTTCGCGTGCACGAGTGGCTACCTCGTAGGACCGATGATCGACACGATCGTCGAGGCGAACTCGCCGCAAGCTGATGGGCGCCCGCGCTACGACCTCTCGACGTTCCGCGGCAAGCGCGGCAACGCGACCTTCGACTCATGGGTGCAACCGAACAGCTCGCCCTGGGGCGAGCGAGCGGGCGGCTACGGCCAGACCGAAGTGATGGGGATGGCCACGTTCAACCTCCTCACCGCACCCGGCGACATCGGCACGCACGGCCGGCCGTCGCCCGTGATCCAGCTCCGGGTGGTGGATCCCGACGACCGCGACGTTCCGGTCGGCGAGACGGGCGAGATCGCGATCCGGGGCGCGACCGTGATGCGGGGCTACTGGAACCGCGACGCGGTGAACGCCGAACGCGCCCGCAACGGCTGGCACCACACGAACGATCTCGGTCGGTACGAGCCCGACGGGAGCTTCAGCTTCATCGGACCCAAGACACGCATGCTCAAGAGCGGCGCCGAGAACATCTATCCGGCGGAGGTGGAAGCCGCGCTGCGCGCCCACCCGGCGGTGGCCGATGCGGCGATCATCGGCGTGCCCGACGAGCGCTGGGTGCAGAGCGTGAAGGCGATCGTGGTACTGCGGGCCGAGACGACTGCCACCGCCGATGAGATCGTCGCCCACTGCCGTGAGCACATCGCCAGCTACAAAAAGCCGCGCACCGTGGAGTTCGTGGCGGCGCTCCCCCGCCAAGGGTTCGCCGTCGACTACGACGCCCTCGACGCGCAGTTCGGCGGCGGCGGATACCCGGGCGGCACGACGCGGAGCGTCTGACGCCCTTGCGGGATCACATGCCGAGCTTGCGGTGGTCCCAGGTAGCGATGCGGTCGATGTGCAGCTTCACGACGACGCGCTTGCGCAGCATCACTTCCACGAACGGCTTCATCTCTTCGGTGTACGTGCCCTGGTAGCGCTCGAACACACTCACGCCGAGCTCCCACATGCGATCGGGCTCGTCGACGATCTCGCCCCGGCCGATCAGCGTGCAGCCGCGCAGCTCGTTGTAATCGTCACCGGTCTCGATGCTCACGGTGAGGTTCGGGTTCCGGCGCAGGTTCGCGACCTTCTGGCTCTTCGCCTTGGTCTCGAACGCGATCGCACCTTCGAGGAAGCCGTACCACATCGCTACCGCGTGGATGGTCCCGTCGCCGCTGATCGTGCACATCGTGGCCGTGCGCCGGCCGTGCAGGAACTCGTCGAGCTCCTCGTCGGTCATCCGGATCTGACCGCGCTGGTTCACACCGGCGCCCATCCCGGTGCCGGCCATTCCCGTGTCACCCGTCGTCATGGCCTGAACCTTCGCACATCGGTACTGTCGGGCGCATATGGCTCTGGTCTCGTACGCCGCCCGGCTCCTCCAGCACGTCGCCATCGATCCCGACCGGCCGGCGGTCACCGACGAGCAGCGCACCGTCACACGCGCCGAGCTCGACACGCTCGCCACCCGCACCGCGCACGCACTCGCACGCCATGGTGTGGCCGAGGGAGACCGAGTCACGATCGCGTTGTCGAACTCGGTGGAGTTCCTCGCGGCGACCGTGGCGTGCTGGAAGCTCGGCGCCACACCCCAGCCGGTTTCGTTCGCGGCGCCGCCGCGCGAGGTGGAGGCGATCGTGGAGCTCGCCGACTCGCGGGTCGTGATCGGCGCTGAACCCGGAAGCCACGGCGACCGCGTGTGCCTACCGCGCGGCTGGGAACCGCCGAACGACGACGCGCATCGCGACACCGATTGGGCGCCGCTCCCCGACGCCGTCTCGAAGCCCTGGAAAGCCATGACGTCGGGCGGCAGCACGGGCCGGCCGAAGCTGATCCTCGCGGGCGATGCCGGTCTCATCGACCCCGACGCGCGACCGCCGCTCATGCTCGACGCGCAGGGCAACGGCTGTCTCGTGATGCCCGGCCCGCTGTACCACAACGGCCCGTTCGTCTGGTCGGCAAGCGCGCTGCTCGCGGGAAGCCACGTGGCACTCGGTGGTCGCTTCGACGCCGAAGCGACGTTGGCCATGATCGACCGGCATCACGCCGACGTGATCTACCTCGTGCCCACGATGATGCAGCGCATCTGGCGCCTGCCGCCCGACGTACGCGACCGCTACGACGTGTCGTCGTTGCGAGCGGTCTGGCACCTCGCCGCGCCATGCCCCGCATGGCTGAAAGAAGCATGGTGCGACTGGCTCGGCGCCGACAAGATCTGGGAGCTCTACGCCGGCACCGAGGCGCAGGCGAGCACGATCATCAACGGTGTCGAGTGGATGGAGCACAAGGGCTCCGTGGGGCGCCCGTTCTCGGGCGAGATGAAGATCGCGCGCGCCGACGGCACCACCGCCGATCCCGGTGAGGTGGGCGAGATCTTCATGCGCCCGGCCGACCGATCGAAACGCACGTACGAGTACATCGGAGCCGAGGCCCGAACGCTCGACGACGGTTGGGAGTCGCTCGGCGACATGGGCTCGATCGACGCCGACGGCTACCTCTATCTCGCCGACCGCAAGACCGACATGATCCTGGTAGGCGGGTCCAACGTGTACCCGGCCGAGATCGAAGCCGCGCTCGAAGAACACGTTGCGGTGCAGAGCGCGGTCGTGATCGGCCTACCCGACACCGATCTCGGCAGCGTGCCGCACGCGCTCGTGCACGCACCGCACGGCCCCGTGGATCACGACGAGCTGCGCGCCCATCTCGCGGAACGACTCGTGCGCTACAAGATCCCGCGCAGCTTCGAACATGTGAACGAGCCCTTGCGTGACGACGCGGGCAAGGTGCGGCGCAGCGCGCTGCGCGCGGCGCGCGTCGACGACGCGGCCGACAAGGCCTGACTAGTCGACGGTCGCCTTTGCGTCGGCCGCGTGCATCAGGCAGCCGAGGATCTCCGGATAGACCACGCGGAGCTTGCGCAACACGATGCGACCCAGGAACGTGCGATCCCATTCGGCACGCCAGCTCACGTGGGTGCCGCCGTCGTCGGTGTCGCGCAGCACGATCTCGGCGCGGTAGTCCTTCACCGGGATGCCGCGCTCGACCGTGTAGACCACGCGCCGGCCGTCGTCGATCTCGAGGATCCGCTCGTGCGACGTGGTGCGCCGGCCGTAGCGGAACCACTGCCGCATCCCGGGCTGCGACGGGCCGGTGCCGGCCGGTTCATAGCCGCCCGCGTTCCACGGGCCCCACACGGGATAGGCGTTCGCGTCGGCCACGAGGGCCCACACCGCAGAACGCGGTGCCTTCGTCGTGCCGTCGGCGCCGACCGAGAGCCGTTCCATGACCATCTCCGTTCCCCTGTCTCGTGTCGCTGTCTCGTGTCGCTGTCTCGTGTCGCTGTCTCGTGTCGCTGTCTCGGGGCAGTCTGTACCATATGGTACATGTACCATATGGTACAGTAGGCCATGGCGACCGGGCAAGCACGAGCCAAGCTGCTCGCCGCCGCGGTCGACGACGCGCTCGAGGCGGGCATTGCCGACCTCAGCCTGCGCCAGATCGCCGAGGCGATCGGCACGAGCCACCGGATGCTCCTGTACCACTTCGGCTCCCGAGACGGTCTGCTCGCCGCCGTCACGATGGCCGTCGAGGAATCGGAGCGGCAGCGCCTGTTCGATTCCGACGAGTCGTTCACCAACGCCCGCCCACTCTGGGATCACTTGAGCGACGCGGCGCTCTGGCCGCAGGAGCGCCTGTTCTTCGAGATCTACGTGCGCGCGTTGCGCGACCGGAACAGGTCCGACGGGTTCCTCGATCACGTGGTCGACGACTGGCTCGAGCCGATCGCGGCGCGCCTCGTAGGGGCCGGGATCCCGCCCGATGTCGCCGCCGCGCACGCCCGTCTCGGGCTCGCCGTGGTGCGCGGCCTGCTGCTCGACCTCCTGGCCACGCACGACCTCGAAGGCACCACCCGGGCATTCGACCTCTACGTCGCCTCGGTGATCGCGACGCTCCGCCGCCGTGGCTGAGGCCGCTCTCATGCGATCAGACCCGACGCCGAGGCCTTGCTGACTGTCGCTTGACCGGGCAAGACGTCATACTGGAAGGGCATTCCAGCGTGGGGGGCCGGGGGCCGTAGCGGTCGGTTCGGGCACAGGAGCGTTGGGAGCAAGAACGAGATGGCGGTGAGGTCGGGTTCGCGTCCGCGTTTCAGCGCGGCGGGCACACGCGCGATGCGCTACGCGGCGACCGAAGCCGCGCGCCTGTCGCCCCGCGAGGTGAGCCGAGTGCACCTCTTGCTCGGGCTCGTGCACGCTCGCGAATCGATCGCCGGCCAGGTAACGGCCGAGGTCGCGCTCACGCCCGGCGCGCTCTGGGCATCGATCGAGGTCTCGAGCAGCGGCGCGATCTCGCGGATGCCCCGCTCGTACGCGGCGTGGTGGGCGCTGCGACCGCGCTGGACACCCGGCGCGCGCGACGCGCTCGCCGACGCGATCGAGGCGGCCGCGGAGCGCGGTTCCACCACGGTCGACACGGGCGACATACTGCTCGCCCTCAGCCGGAGCGAAGCGCGCGCCGCGAAGATCCTTCGGCGCAACGGTCTTGCGCCGGCGGCCGCGGAGGACGCGATCGTGCGCGTGCGTCGCGAAGCCGGTGAGAACGTGGAACCCACCCACAGCGTGCGGGTCCGGGGCAGTCATCTCATCTGGGCTCGCTTGCGAGTGCCCTGAGCCCACGGTCGACGCGGGCGCGCGTCAGCGCTTCCCGCCCGACAGCTGCTTGAAGTAGGCGAGGTCGGTCTCGTCGGCCGCGCGGCCGACGCGGGTGGTCGTGTCGACGTCGGTCGCCTCGGCCCGCAGCGCGGCGACCGTGCACTGCTCGCGCGGCCGGATCGCGAACGGGTCGAAGCGGTAGTGGCGCATCGCGTTGGCATGCGTGATGCGCGCCACCGTGTCGTCGTCGAGGTCGGCGAACAGCACCTCGAGGCGCTCCGGCGCGTTGGGCCACGTGGAATCGGAGTGCGGGAAGTCGGACTCCCAGCACACGTTGTCGACGTTGAAGTCGCCGAGCAGCTCCACGCCGACGCGGTCGTCGATGAAGCACACGAGCACGTGCTCGAAGAAGATGTCGCGCGGGCCCTTGCCGGGCGGGAACTCGTGGCGCGTCCAGCCGGAGTGACGGCTCTGTACGTGCTCGGCACGCTGCAAGAAGTACGGGATCCACCCGATGTCGCCCTCGGTGAGCGAGAAGCGCAGCTCGGGGAAGCGGCCCCAGAACTCGGCCCACATCAAGTCGCCGAGCGTGTACACGGTCATCACCGACGACAGCGCCATGCCCACGCTCGCCGGCGCGTCGGGCGATGTGCTCGCGGCGCGGCTCGATGAGCCGAGGTGGCAGCAGAGCACGGTCCCTTCGTCGCAGCACGCCCCGAACAGCGGATCCCACGCGCCCGAGTGGATGCTCGGCATGTTGAGCGCGGCGGGGTTCTCGCTGAACGTGACCGCGTGACAACCCTTGCTCGCGAGACGCCGCACCTCGGTGGCGGCAAGCTCCGCGTCCCACAACGGCAGCACCCCACAAGGGATGAAGCGGTCGGGGTACGCGCCGCACCACTCGTCGATGTGCCAGTCGTTGTACGCCTGGATCATCACGACGTTCACGTCGCGGTCCGGGCCTTGGTTCAGGACCTGTCCGGAGAACCCCGGCCAGTTCGGGAAGTTGAGCCCCGCGAGCTGGCCGCCGGCCGACATGTCGCGCACGCGCTCGTGCACGTCGAAGCAACCCGGTCGCATCTCGTCGTAGTGCGACGGGTTCACGTTGTACATCTCGGGCGGCTTGCCGGCCACCGCGTTGAGGCCGAGGTTGCGGCCCTTGACCTCGCCGTACCACCACTGCTGGTCACCACGTTCATCGGTCACGACCCTCGGCGCGCGGTCGCGCCACCGTGCGGGTACGTGCGCGTCGAACATGCTCGCCGGCTCGGCAATGTGGTCATCGACGCTGATGAGGATCATGTCGTCACCGCGCATGCGGCGACCGTACCGCTGCACGCGCAAGCTCGGCCAAAGCCCCACCGGGGCGCGAGCGCAGCGAGCGGGGGTGGAGAAGCGCCCGACGCCGAGACCGCGGCACAACCAAGTCGCGGGCGCCGCCGGTTACGGTGAGGCTGTGCCCGGTCAGGTCGTCGTTGGGGTCGACGGTGGTGGGACCAAGACCGATGCCGTCGTGGTCGACGCACGGGGCGAGCTGCTCGCGTTCGCTTCGGCGGGCCCGAGCAACTGGGAGTCGGTCGGCCGTCGGGCCATGGCCGAGGCCGTGGCGACGGCCGTGCGCGCCGCGCTCGACATGGCCGCCGTGGCGCCGGACGACGTCGCCGCCAGTGCGTTCGCCATGGCCGGGTTCGACTGGCCGAGCGATCGGGAGCGCATCGATCCGGCCCTCGTCGCGCTCGGCCTCTCCGGTCCACGACTGCTCGTGAACGATGCCTTCGCTGCGCTGCGCGCCGGCATCCGTCACCGGCATGGCTGCGTTTCGATCGCGGGAACCGGTGGGTCGAACGCCGGCCGCAACCGTCGCGGCGACATGTTCCGCACGTTCGCCGGTTCGATCGGCGAGCCGGCGGGTGCATCGAGCATCCTGCACGAAGCACTCGAGGCCATCGCACGCGCCCACTTCGCGCAACGCGGCGCAACCGAGCTCGCGCCGCGGTTCCTCGCGGCAACTGGCGCGGCCACGGTCGACGAGCTGTTCGAGGGGCTGGCACGCGGCGGCGTGCGAGCCGGCCCCGAGCTCGCGCCGCTGGTGCTCGACGCGGCGAGTGGCGGTGACGACGCGGCGCAGGAGATCGCTCGCCACGTGGGCGCGCGCCACGGCGAAGCAGTCATCGGCGTGGCCCGCCGGCTCGGCATGCTCGACGACACGTTCGAGATCGTGCGCGCCGGTGGTGTGCACTCCGCGCGCAATCCCCAGCTCGACGCGGCCTTCTTGTCGGTGATCGAGTCGGCCGCGCCACTCGCCGAGGTGCTCGTGCTCGATGTGCCGGCGGTGCTCGGTTCCGCGCTGCTCGCGCTCGAGCTCCTCGGCGACGGCAGGACCGCCGACGCGGCCCACGACCTGCTCACGACGGGATTCGCGGCGTCGAAGAGTACGGTGCCACAGTGACCGCACCCGCGCTTCCGGTGTGCCGAAACGTGACCATCTCGGCGACGTACGGCGCGGGTTCCACGATCGTCGGGCCCGACGTGGCGCGCCGCCTCAACCTGCCCTATCTCGAGCGGATGGTGTCGCCCGCGGTGGCACGGGGTGCCGCGGGCCATACGGGCGACGACGCGCTCACCACCGAGGATCGTCGCGACGGTGTGCTTCGGCGCCTGTTCGAGTCGCTCGCGCTGTTGCCGGCCGGGTTCGGCACTACGGCACCGCCACGCGATCTCGAACGGGACGAGCGCGTACGCGCCGAAGTCGAGAACACGATCAGTCGCTTCGCCGACACCACGGGTGGCGTGATCGTTGGGCGGGCGGCGACGCTCGTGCTGCGCGGCCGAGCCGACACCCTGCACGTACGCCTCGACGGGCCCGCCGAAGCACGGGTCGCGCTCGCCATGCAGATCGAGGGCATCGACGAGGCCGAAGCGCACCGTCGCATGCACGAGGTCGATCGGGTGCGCACGCTGTACGTGCGCCGCTGCTACGACGTCGACATCGCCGACCCATCGCTGTACCACCTCGTGATCGACAGCACCGCGCTCCCGCTGGCGGCGTGCGGCGCGATCGTCGTGCAGGCCGCCACTGCGCTCGGCACGCACTGACGCCTACGCTGCGCGACGGTGCAGCAGGTGAAGCGGCTCCGAACACGCGAACAGCTCGCCGCGCACCTCGACGCGTTGGGCGTGAGCCTGGCCGTGGCTCCCGCCGATGTGGTGCGGGCGGCGTTGTCGCAGCCATTCGAGGTGGGCGGACGGTCGCTCGCCAACCGCTTTGCCGTCCTGCCGATGGAAGGATGGGATGGCACGCGCGACGGACGCCCCACGGACCTCGTGCGGCGTCGCTGGGCGCGGTTCGGTTCGAGCGGTGCGGCACTCGTGTGGGGCGGCGAGGCGGTTGCGGTGCGCCCCGACGGCCGCGCCAACCCGTGCCAGCTGAGCATCGGGGCGCACTCCGTGGCCGACCTCGGCGCGCTGCGCGCGGACCTGGCCCGCGAGCACGACCGCGCCACGGACGGCGCGGCGCCAGTCGTGGGGTTGCAGCTCACCCACTCGGGGCGATGGAGCCGACCCGACGGCGACGCAGCCCCGCTCGTCGCGTACCGCCACCCGCTGCTCGACGGCCGCGTCGGGGCAACCGATGCGCACGTACTCACCGACGCGCAGCTCGACGACCTGGTCGGCGACTTCGTGCGCGCCGCCGTTGTGGCCCACGACGCCGGCTTCGACTTCGTCGATGTGAAGCATTGCCACGGCTACTTGTTGCACGAGCTGCTCACGGCCGTGGACCGCGGCGGCGCGTACGGAGGGTCGCTCGCAAACCGCATGCACTTCCTCGACGAGGTCGTGGCCGGTGTCCGTCGCGACGCGCCGGGCCTACGCGTGGGCGTGCGCTTGTCGGTGTTCGATCTCGCGCCGCACGTGGCCGCAACCGACGGGATCGGTGTGCCGGCCGCCGAGCTCGCGGCCGCGCTCCCCTACCGCCACGCGTTCGGCGGTGACGGCACCGGGACCGGCGTGGATCTCGCCGAGGTGCACGCACTCTGCCGCCACCTCGTCGCCAGCGGTATCGAGCTGCTGTGCGTGACCGCCGGCAGCCCCTACTACTGCCCGCACGTGCAACGCCCGGCGTTCTTCCCGCCCTCCGACGGCTACCTCGCACCGCGCGACCCATTGCACGAAGTGGCGCGCCTCATGGCCACCACGGCCGAGCTCGCGCACGCGCATCCGCACCTCACCGTCGTCGCGAGCGGACTCGGCTACCTGCAGGAATGGCTCCCCGCCGTCGGCGCCGCGATGGTGCGCGACGGCGACGCCGCGCTCATCGGCATCGGCCGGGGCATGCTCTCCTACCCGGAGCTCCCCATCGATGTGCTCGCGGGCCGAGATCTCGCACGCGAACGCGTGTGTCGCACGTTCAGCGACTGCACCACCGCGCCGCGCAACGGTCTCGTGTCGGGCTGCTATCCACTCGATCCGTTTTACAAGGCGATGCCGGAGCGACGAGCCGTCGCCGCGGCCAAGCGGGCCGCGGAGTCCGCGCGAGGTGCTCGGCGGTCGAGCGCATGAGCCAGCCAATGATCGCGCTGGCAATGATGGACGGCCTGGCGCCAGCCGCGCTCACCGACGACCACGTTGCCCGCCTGGAAGCGGTGGGAACGCTCGTCGACCGCGCGCCCCTCACCCGGTTCGACGACGCACGGGCCACCGCGGTGCTCGCCGACATCGACGTGCTCGTGGGCCATTGGGGCTGTCCCACGCTCACACCCGACGTGCTCACCAGAGCACCGAAGCTGGCGTTGTTCGCGTACGCAGCCGGCACCGTGAAATGGCAGGTGACCGACGCCGTGTGGGAGCGCGGGATCGTGGTCACGTCGGCGGCGGCCGCCAACGCGGTGCCGGTGGCTGAGTACACCCTCGCCATGATCCTGCTGGCGAACAAGGGCGCACTCCTGTTGCGCGAACGACAACGCGATCCCCACCTGCGGCTGCCGCTCGACGTACGGCGCGTCGGCAACGTCGCCAAGCGAGTGGGGCTGGTGGGTGCTTCACACGTGGGCCGCCACCTCATCGAGCTCCTCCGGCCGTTCGAGATCGACGTCGCGCTCTACGACCCCTACGTGTCGGAGGCCGAAGCGCACGCGCTCGGCGTGCAGCTCGTTCACGACCTCGACGAGCTCTGTGCGAGCGTCGACGTGCTCAGCCTGCACGCGCCCGACATCCCGTCGACGCGCACGATGATCGCGGCGAGACAGCTCGCCGCGTTGCGGCCCGGGGCAGTGTTCATCAACACCGCACGTCCGGCACTCGTCGACCAGGACGCGCTGCTCGCCGAGCTCGAGGCGGGGCGCATCAGCGCGGTGCTCGACGTGACGGCCCCCGAGCCACTGCCCCACGACCACCCGTTGCTCGCGTTGGCGAATGTGTTCGTCACACCGCACATCGCCGGTTCGATGGGTACGGAGCTGCACCGCATGGCCGATCTCGCGGTGACCGAGGTGGAGCGTTTCGCTCGAGGTGAAGCCCCGCGGTACCCGGTCCGCCGACCCGATCTCGACCGCATCGCATGAGCGCAACGGCCGCGTCGGTTCCCGTCATGGGACTGTGCTCGGTGACGTTTCGCGGTCTCGACGTCGACTCGGTCGCGCGGCTGGCGGCCGAGTCGGGCATTGGCGCCATCGAGTGGGGTGCCGACGTGCATGTGCCGCCGGGTGATGCCGCGGCGGTCACGCGCGCCGCCGGCGCGAGCGGCGACCTCATGAGTGTGAGCTACGGCTCGTACCTGCTCGCCGACGGCGGGCCGGTCGACCGTGCCACCATCGAGCGCGTGCTCGACACAGCGGTACGCCTCGGTGCGACGAACGTGCGCGTGTGGACGCCGTTCGGTGTCGACGCCGCGTCTCGGCGAATCGGCGCGGTAGCCGATCAGCTGCGCGCCGTCGCCGAGCTCGCCGCCGAGCGATCGCTGACCATCGGCGTGGAGTTCCACGGCGGCACGGCCACGGCCACCGCCGCAGGCGCGTCAGCGCTCGTCGATTCCGTCGGCGCGGCGAACCTCTTCACCTATTGGCAACCGCCGTACTGGCTCACGGGCCGCGGCGTCGGCGACGACGTGCACGACATTCGCGTGCTCGCGCATCGAGTCTCGCACCTGCACGTGTACGAATGGACCCACGGAGCCACGCCGCGCCGCCTCGCCCTCGCGGCCGGCGCCGCGCGTTGGCGTGCGGTGCTGCGCGCACTCGGTCCCTCGCCGGCGGCCGCCACGCCGCGCGTGGCGTGGCTGGAGTTCGTACCGGGCGACGATCCCGGCGCGCTGGCGACCGAAGCGGCCACGCTCGCGGGCTGGCTGCGCGAGCTCCGCGAGCTCCCGCACCCGGCTCCGAACAGCAAGGTGGGCACGTGAAGCCACCGCCCGTACGCCGCAATCGCGCCATCACGGGCATCTCGGCCGTGCTCTTGCCGTTCACCGCGAACGGCCTCATCGACTGGGTCGCGTTCCGAGGCCATCTCGCACGCACGATCGCGTCGGGGCTCATGCCGGCCGTCAACATGGACACCGGCTTCGGACCCGCGCTCACCGCGGAACGCCGCTCGGAGGTGCTGGCCGTGGTCGCGCGTCTCGGCGTGCCGTTCGTGGCCGGCGCGCATGTGCGCGACGGGCCGGGCGCGCGGTTCGCCCTCGACAGCTACCGCGTCGAGCTCGACACGATCGTCGCCCACGGTGGCATGCCGATCGTGTTCCCTTCGTTCGGTCTCGGCGGGCTCGGCAACGACGAGCTCGTCGCCGCCCACGATGCGCTCGGGCGCGATGTCGACCGGTACCTCGCCTTCGAGCTCGGGCCGATGTTCCACGCGGCGGGGCGCGTGTTCCCGCTGCCCGTGTTCGACGCGCTGCTCGGCATCACCAAGATCGTCGGCCTCAAGCACAGCTCGCTCGATCGCGCCCAGGAGTGGGAGCGGCTGGCCCACCGCGACGCGATCCGCGGCGAGTTCCTCTTGCTCTCCGGTAACGATCTCGCCATCGACATGGTCGTGTACGGCAGCGACTACCTGCTCGGGCTCTCCACGTTCGCGCCCGACGGGTTCGCAGCCCGCGACGCGGCGTGGGCCGAGGGCGACGAGGCGACGTTCTGGGCGTTCAACGATCTCCTGCAGTACCTGGGCCAGCTGGCGTTCCGCGAGCCGGTACCCGCGTATCGCCACGACGCCGCGATGTTCCTCGCGCTCCGCGGATGGATCCCGTCGGATGCCACCCACCCCACGTCGCCAGCGCGGCCCGACAGCGATCGTCTCCTGTTGGTCGACATCGCGCGCCGCCTCGACGCCCTGCTGCTGCACGGTCGCGCCGCACCGCTCACTCCTCGAGCGTGAGCCCGGCCCACGCGACACGGTGCGCCTCGATCGCTGAGGGCGCGACGCGACCGTCGGCGACGATCACGAGGTGCCGCCGGGCGAGCGTGTCACCCGCGGCCACGCGCTCCGGACCGTTCCAGAGGAACGCGGCGTTCAAGAAGTTCGCCCAGCCATCGCCGTATGTGGCCGCGCGCGTGCTCGCGTACCAGGGCGTGGGGTAACCCACGTTGGCCGGGTGGTCGAGGATCGCAACGGTGGCGGCGTCGCTCACCAACGCGCACCACGGCGCACGGTCACCGAGCACCCGCGCCGTGGGCGGTGCACCGGCCACGATCAGCTCGGTGTCACTCCAGTCGGGCGCGCCGCGCAACGTGAGTCCGCCGTAGCCGCCCCACGTGGTGAACGGCGTGCGATCGAGCTCGCAATCGACGGTGGGTTCGAGCGAGAACGTCCAGTCGATCGCGTAGGCACCGCCGCTGAGCTCCACGTGGCGCAGCGTGCGCGTTTCCCGCATGGCGATCGCGTGGCCGTCGGGCGCGAACCACTCGATCGCGGCGGTGGTCGTATCGCCGTCGACGCGAACGTCGCGTGTGACGAGCACGCCGAACTCGCCGTACTCCTCCCAGTAGTTCTCACCGTTGACGAACTTGATCGTGGACCACAGCCCGTGGTGCCAGGGATGATCGGCAGGCGCGTCGACGGTGAGCACGCGACCGAGCGGCGTGCGCAACGGGTGCACGTGCGGACGGCGCGACGCCCACACGGGCGTCCAGAGCGCATCCACGCCGGCAACCTACGCGACCGGGCGAACATCACGGCATCCCGGTAGCTCGAACCCGCGGCGATCAGGGGTGTGCGGCGGCGCACAGCGAGATGTTGACCCACATGTCGCCGCCGCCGACTCCGGCACCCTCGGGCACGCCGCGCACCGCGCAGGCCTGGCGCAAGCGCTCGACGACAGCCGGCGCGAGCTGCCGTTGGCTCACCAGGAACACAGCGCGCGGCGATGTCGAATCGGTCGGACGCCCGTGCACGTCGTAGGCGTGCGCGCCCGTCACGGTCACGCTCCCTTCCGGCGCGCTCGACGCGGTCGTGCTCGTGGTCGATCGCACCGTCGGGTGCAGATCCACCACGCCGGTGAGCGCAGCCGCGCCGAACGCCGACGCGCTGAGCCCTGCCGTACCGAGCGCCGCGATCGCCCCGGCCCGCGCCACGCGCCGCCGTGTGCGCCGCCGTGTGCGCCGCTGCACGTCGCGACGCGTCGCCTGCGCGAGCCGGCCCCGGATGATCTCCAGATCGCTCGTCAGCCGCTCGCCGGTGAGGTCGTTCATGACGCTCGAACAACACGTCGAACGCGGGCGGATCATCCGCCGACGCCCGCACCAGCTCTGTGTCGGTTGCGAGCTCCCGGTCGAGACCCATCACCACATAGTGGCTCGACGAGAGATCTTGTGACGCTCGGGGTCCACGCGCTGGTCGTGTACGACGCGTACGGCGGTGGCCCACGGTCGCGGAATGGCGACCCACGCTAGGTTCGTCGTGTGGCGCACGATGGGTTCGTCGACCCGGCAGTGCTTCGAGCCCGCCAGAGCGAGCTGCTCGAGCACGCCACGCAGACGTTCCGTCCGACGTCGATCATCAACGTCTTCGCGCACGCCACGCGCGCCGGCCGCGATCCGGAGCATGTGTTCGTCGCGTCGTCGGTGACGGTCGAGCACTTCGCGCCGATCTTTCGCGCCATGGACCGGCTCGACGACTGCACCGACTTCGACATGCTGTACCTGCTGAACGTGTGGCTGCGGCACCGATCCAGGCTGAGCGCAGAGCTGCGCGCCGCGATCGAAGCGCAGGTGCTGCGCTTCAAGTACTGGTTCACGGAACCGACGGCACCGGACGCGACCGACCATCGCTGGTACTGGTCGGAGAACCACAGGATCATCTACCACTCGATCGAATACCTCGCCGGAGCCGCGTTCGCCGACGAGACCTTCAGCAACGACGGCCGCTCCGGAGCCGAACACCGCGACGCGGCACGAGCATTGATCCTCGACTGGATCGACGAGAAGGTCGACCTCGGGTGGAGCGAATGGCACTCCGACGTCTACTACCAGAAGGACGCCACGCCGCTGCTCACGCTCGTGGAACACGCGCCCGATGCGCACGTGGCGGCGCGCGCCGCGATGGCGCTCGACCTGCTCCTCTTCGACATCGCCGTTCATCTCCAGCACGGCAACTTCGGTGGCACACACGGGCGCAGCTACATGAAGGACAAGAGCGTGGCCGCCGACCAGGAGACGTTCGGATTCGCGAAGCTGCTGTTCGCCGACACTCACGAGCCGTATCCGAGCCACGACGACGCCGGCGCCGTGCTGTTCGCTGCGGCCGAGCGCTACCGACTTCCCGAAGTGCTCGCCCGCATCGCCGTCAGCGACGCGACCACCGTGGATCGCGAGCGCATGGGTGTTCCGCTCGATCCGTCGGCACCTATCGATCTCGACGCGCCGGCCCCCTACTGCTACGCGTTCGACGACCCAGCCAATGTCGCGTTCTGGTGGGAACGCGGCATCCAGGCCACCTGGCAAGGGCTGGCCACGACACTCACCACGCTCACCGACCACGACCTCTGGGAGTCGATGTTCTTCGAGCGCTTCGTACCGATGCGCGATTCGATCGGCGGCGATCTCGACACGGGGCGCGCACTCGTGCGCTCTCTCGCACCGATGCTCGGCTTCGGCTTGCTCACCGAGGTCGTCACGTACACGTATCGATCCCCACATGTGATGCTGTCGAGTGCGCTCGACCATCGCTTCGGCATGTTCGCCGACCAACACCACGCCTGGCAGGCCACGCTCGACGAGCGAGCGATCGTGTTCACCACCCATCCGAAGCACGCGCCGCAGATCGGGACGCGCTGGCCCGACGACGACGGCTACTGGACGGGTTCCGGTTCGATGCCCGCGAGCACACAACACGGCACGGCCGCCATCCACGTGTACGACCCGGCCTTCGACGCGCCGGGACCCGGCCCGCTCGCAGCCTTCGCCTACCTCCCGTTCACGCACGCGTACTTCCCGCAGGAGCACTTCGACGAAGTGTTGCAGGTGGGCACCTGGACGTTCGGGCGCAGGCACGACGGTTATGTGGCGCTCTGGTCGCAACGGCCCGTCCGTTGGCGCTCGGCGCCCTCGGGTGCGTTCACCCACGGCCTCGAGCAGCCGTTCGATCTCGTCGCGCCGGGTGGTGCGACCAACGTCTGGATCGTCGAAGTCGGTGACGCCGGCATCCAGGGGAGCTTCGACGCGTTCTGCGACGAGCTCGCCTCGGCGGAGATCGAAGTGGAGCGCGGGGCCGCCGAGCACGATCCCCAGGCGACACGAACAACGGTGCGCTACGAATCACCGAGCCAAGGGCTCATGGAGCTGAGCGTGGCGCACGGCTGGCCCGCCGCGCTGCACGTGGCGGGCGCGCCGATCACACTGCACGGCGGAGCGCGCTTCGACAACCCGTGGCTGCACGCCGAGCACTGCGCCCGGCGCTTCGAGATCCACGACGACGACGGTGGGCTCGTGCTCGACTTCGACGCGCACACCCGAATCGCGACCTGACCAGCCCGTACCGGAACGGTCGGGCTCAGAGCGCGCCGCGGTACTCCGGGTCGGGCATCAGGTCCTCGGGTTCGGGCGCCAACACGTCGCCCGCGCCATGGCGCACCCCAAGGTCCTCGACTTCGCACTCGATGCCCTCGACGTCGTCCCACTGCGCGGCGATGTCGGCGGCGTCCTCAGCGCTCTCGCACGCCACACGCGTGACCAGACGACCGTGCTCGTACACGTTCACCCGCAACACCGGCTCTTCGACGCTTCGCTCGATCGTCATCGTCGCCTCCTCGTGGGCGGTCCCACCGACTTCAGCATCGGCGTGCGGCCGGCGGTCGCGCCAGGGCCCAACGTCCTGACGCGGCTAGCTGATCGCCGCCACCGGCCCCCACCGGCCGGCGAGTCGGTGCGTGAGCAGGTCGGCGGACATCGTGACCCGGTCGACGGGCGCGGAGAAGAGGTAGCCCTGCACGCCGTCGCTCCCGAGCTGTTCGAGCACCGCGCACTGCTCTTCGGTCTCGACGCCTTCGGCGACCGTCGCGAGGCCGAGCGTGTGGGTCATGTCGATGATGCTCTGCACGACGGCCTGGCCGTCGGGCCGCTCGACCAGATGATCGATGAACGACTTGTCGATCTTGACCAGGTCGACCGGAAGCGTCGCTAGGTAGCTCAGTGACGAGTAGCCGGTCCCGAAGTCGTCGATGGCGATGCGGAGCCCCGACTCCTTCAGCGTCTCCAGCGTCTCGATGGTGCGCTCACGATCCTGCATCACGACACTCTCCGTCACCTCCAAGACCAACGCGCCGGCCGTGAGCCCCGAGTCGGCGAGCGCGCCGATCACGTCACCGACGACAGCCGGATCGTCGAGCTGGCGCGCCGACAGGTTGACGCTGACGTAGAAGTCGTCGGCAACCAGGCCGCTGGAGCGCCACGATTGCGTCTGCCTGCACGCCTCGAGCAGCACGCGTCGCCCGAGCGCAACGATCAGCCCGCTCGCTTCAGCAGCCGGGATGAACTCGATGGGACAGATCAACCCACGGTCCGGATGCCGCCAGCGCAGTAACGCCTCGACGCCGACGATGCGTCGGGTCGGCGGCTCGATGATGGGCTGGTAGAAGACCTCGAACTCGCCGTGCTCGAGCCCGCGTCGGAGCGCCGACGCGAGGCGGAGACGGTTGACGGCCTCGTGGAGCATCGCCGGCTCGTAGATCTCGAAGCGCCGCTTGCCGTTGTGCTTGGCCATGAACATGGCGAGGTCGGCATTGCGCAACAGGTCGTCGGCGCTCTCGTCGGCAGTGTGCCCAACGGCGATGCCGACGCTCGCGCACACCGACAGATCGTCGGCGCCGATGCGGAACGGGGCGCTGAGCTCCTCGGCGATGCGCGACGCCACGCGCTCCGCCGTCTCGGGCATGTCGCCCGCGTCGAGCAGCAGCGCGAACTCGTCGCCCCCGAGGTGGGCGAGCGTGTCGCCCGGCCGAGTCGCGAACTCGAGCCGGCGCGCCACCGCCACGAGCAGCCGATCACCGACGTTGTGGCCGAGGCTGTCGTTGACCGCTTTGAAGTCGTCGAGATCCAGGAACAGCACCGCGATCTCGCGCGCGTCACGGTCGTGTCGCTGCAGCGCGTGGTGCACGCGGTCGAGGAACAATGCACGGTTCGCCAAGCCGGTGAGGTCGTCGTAGAAGAAGTGGCGGTGGACCTGCGCTTCGAGCGCGCGCCGCTCCGTGACATCACGAACGCTCATCACGACGGCCGCGACGTCGGGGTCGTCGAGACGGTTGGTGAGGATCGCCTCGACGTTCCGCCAGCGCCCGTCGGCGTGCTTGACGCGACTCTCGATCGTCGCGCATTGGCCCGGCGCGGCGACCACGCCGTCGAACACCTGGAGAGCGAGCGGGAGATCGTCGGGATGGATCATCTCGTCGAAGGACGCGCCCACGACCTTGCCGGCGTCGATGCCGAACATCGCGCGGACACCCTCGCTCACGTACTTCATCTCGCGGTCGACTGATGCCAGCATGACCACGTCGGAAGACTGCGAGATCAACGACTTGAACATGTGGTCCTGGCCGGCTCGGAGCCGGCGAGATTCGGAGAGCGCCGTCGTGACGATGCGCATGCGGGCCAGGACGAGCAGGAACATGAGCACCGATGTCACCGCGAGGAGCGCCACGTCGCGGTGCACGCCGCGCAGGTCCTGCACGATGAGCGTCGCCGGCGCCGTCAGCGCCGCCGCCGCCAGCGCGATCGTGGATCCACGGCCCCGTTGGAGCTCCGTAGCCGGACTCGCGGCGACGGCCGCCATCGACGGGTGGAGCGCCGCCGCTCCCCACAATCCGTACGAGACGATCCAGCCCAGGTCGATGAGGCTTCCCGACGCATACGTGCCCTTCTCGATGAGCACGATGTAGGCGACGTCGGCGACCATGAGCGCGCCGACGCTCGCCGCGAGCAGACCGAACGCGAAGCTCCAGTCCCAGCGACTGACGGCGAGCCGAAGGACCACGGCCAGGAGCAGCAGGTCGAGGGCCGGGTACGCGACGCCGATGATCTGGTCGGCGAGGGTCAGCGACTTGTCGCGGACAAACGGCGCCATCAGGAACACCCACGCGAGCACTCCCACACCCAAGGCGATGATCGTTGCGTCGATCGCGCTCGCCGTTCGCGCCGCGCGCCCGCGGGCCCGCACGAGCCCGACGGTGCCGGCCGCCAGGATCGGGTACGCCGCGAGGTAGAGCACGTCGGGCGCGTGGCCCGCGCCAAACCCCCACCCGAACAGGGTGGGAAGGTCGTAGACGACGTCGGCCAACGCGAACAGGGTCATGCCGAGCGCGAACAACCGCCAGGGCTCCCGGAGGGGCGGCCGGTGGAGCCACACGCCTAGGGCGATCGCGGCGACCGAGGCACAACCGAATCCCCAATACACGATTCGCTTCGCGGGGCCGTCCGGCATGACGTAGTACGCGATCGCGGCCACGCTGACCGTCGCCAGATAGAGCCGCCACGCCGAGGCGGCGAACCCGGCGCCACGGTGCGCAGCCGTGCCCGGCGCGATCGTGCGTGAGCTCGACACACAGCTCACGTGACGGCCGCGTCGTGCGCGTCGACGTCGAAGGCGTCAGCCGCATCGGCGGCGTCGGGGCCGGGAGCGTCGGCGATGACGACACGGTTACGGCCGCCGATCTTGGCCCTGAGCAGTGCCTCGTCGGCGCGGGCGACCGTCTCGGTGAACGAAGCGAGCGGGCTCGACGCGCTGAGACCGAACGACACCGTGAACGGTGGAACCCGCCCGCTCGTCAGGGCCAGTGCCAGCCGCTCGCGAACGCGTTCGAGCACCGCGCCGGCAGCGGCCGAGCTGCACTCCGGCAGCACGATCACGAACTCCTCGCCGCCGTAGCGCGACACGAGATCGATGGGTCGCACCGAGTCGCGCATCACGCGCGTGAAGAGGCGCAGCGCCTGGTCACCCGTATCGTGTCCGTGCGTGTCGTTGAGCTGCTTGAAGTTGTCGAGGTCGCCGTAGGCAACCATGTACGGGATGCCGTCGCGTTGGAGATCGGCCACTCGATGGTCGAGGCTCCGACGGTTCAACAGACCGGTGAGCGGATCGCTGCGCGCTTGATTCTCCGACGTCTCGAACGCGCGGATCATCGCCAACCGCTCGGCGACTCGACGCGAGGCGTTCTCCATGTAGCCAATTTCAGCGGGGTCCGCGGCGTTGTCGTCAGGCCCGCTCGCGTGGGTGACTCCGATGGTCTTGCCCGCCGTGGTCACCGGGATGCACACGGCCGAGCACGGGCCCGACGCGCGGTCGACGAGATACGGGCACGCTCCGAGTGCCGTGCTGGTCGGGAACACGAGTGTGTGCCCGCGCACCACGGCCGCGCACTCACTGGGCGACACGACCGCGCACCCGAGCGGCGCGTCGGGATCGCTGTCGGAATCGGTCGTGACGCTCCGCCGGAAGTGCGCGCGACTCGAGTCGGCAACGAGCATCTCGACGTGCCGGCCCGGAACCGCGACAACCAACGCTCGGCGGAGCACGCCGAACACGTCACCTTCGGCCTTGGCCATCTCCAACGCCTGCTGCAAACCGGCGTCGAACGCCCGCCGCTCATTCGCGCCGCGCTCGACCCGTTCCTTGCCGCGGGCGCGCTGACCCACCGCGATGCCACCCGACACCGCGGCGAACGCGAGCACGCCCGCGATCCAGAAGATGGTGACCCGGCCACTGTCGACGTGGACGGCCGCCCGTTGCAGCTTGGCGGCGGTGACGCCATCCAGCCGAGCGGTCGTGCTCGCGCTCGCCGCCCACATCGCGTCGAACGCGGCCCGCTCGGCCGCGAACGCGGCTGTGGCACCCGCATGTGCGCCCCCACCCGCGAACGGCCCCAGCCCGACGATCGTCTTGTCATAACGAGCCGACGTCGCCGCGAGGCTCTGTGCGTCGTTCGCCAGTCCGTTCGAGCGCAGGAGCTGACCGACAGTGCGGGCGAGGCCCTGTTCCGCCGTGGCGAGCTGCGTGCCCCGCGCGAGATCGAGCGGCGCCAGCGTGGCCGGCAGACCGGCGACGTGCAGCTCGAGGAACAGCTGGAAGTCGGCCAACGATGTGCGCAGCGCGGCCACCTTCACCGACACTGCCGACTCGGCCCGTGCCCCTTCGAGGTGGCTGCGCACCAGCAACAACGGCCGTAGGGCCAGCGCGGCGGAGATCGCGATCACGGCCACGAGCCCGCCCGCGGCGGCCAGCGTCGTGCGGCGAGCGCGGAGCGGGGCCTGGGTCGCGCCCGGCGCATGGCGGCTGCTCACCTGCCGCGCGTCGACGCGGCGCCCGAGGCACCCGAGAGGGCCGAAGTCCTCTTCCGGCCGCCGAAGGTCAGGGATCGCGGTCGTCGACGGCGCGGCTCAGCGCCGGGCGAGGATGAGCCCGCTCGTGGGCACGCCCGTGCCGGCGGTCACGAGCACGTGCTCGACCGTGTCGACCTGGTTGCACGACGTGCCGCGGATCTGACGGACGGCTTCGGTGATGCCGTTCATTCCGTGGATGTAGGCCTCGCCCAGCAAGCCGCCGCTCGTGTTGATCGGGAGCTCGCCACCGAGCGACAACCGCTCGACGGTGGCCCAGTCCTTCGCCTCGCCGCGCCCGCAGAAGCCGAGCTCCTCGAGCTGCATGAGCACGAACGGCGTGAAGTGGTCGTAGAGGAACGCGGTCGAGATGTCGGACGGCGCGATGCCTGCGGTGCGCCAGAGCTGCTCGCCCACCACGCCCATCTCGGGCAACCCCGTGAGGTCGTCGCGGTAGTAGCTCGTCATCATCTCACTGTCGAACGTGGCGCCCTGCGCCGCAGCGGCGATCACAGCCGGCGTCTGGCGAAGATCGCGAGCGCGTTCCACCGACGTCACGACGAGCGCCACCCCGCCGTCGCTCTCCTGACAGCAGTCGAGGAGGCGCAGCACCGGCTCGATGATCCAACGCGAGCTCTGGTGCTCTTCGATCGTGATCGGCCGGCCGTAGAACCACGCGTCGGGATTCGTGGCCGCGTGCGCGCGGTCGACCACGGCGATGCGGCCGAAGTCGGCGTTCGTGACGCCGTATGTGTGCATGTAGCTCCGCGCGTGCAGCGCGACCCATGACGCAGGCGTCATCAGCCCGTACGGCGCATACCACGACAGCCACAGCGGCAGCGTGGTGATGCGCCCACTCATGTTGCCGAAGCGGTTACCCGACCGCTCGTTGAACGCCCGGTAGCACACGACGACGTCGGCGACGCCGGTCGCGACGGCCATCGCGGCTTGCATCACGGTGCCGGCCGCGGCGCCGCCGCCATAGGGGACTTGCGTGAACATCGACACGCGCTCGATGCCGAGGTTGCGCGCGACCTCCATCTCCTCGCTGCTGTCCATCGTGAAGGTCACGAGTCCGTCGACATCGCTCGGCGCGAGGCCGGCATCGTCGAGCGCAGCCTTCACGGCTTCGCACGCGAGTTGGAGCTCGGTGCGCCCGGAGTTCTTCGAGAACTCCGTCTGGCCGATGCCCGCGATCGCAGCGCGGTCCTTCAGGGTTCGAGCGGTCACGGGCTCGACTCCTGTGGAACCGGCAGACCGATCGTGGCCGTGCCGCTCACGTGCTCGCCGAGCTCGTTCAGGGCTCGGAACGCCACGTCGACGAGGCCTTCATCACTGTCACGCGACAGCCCGACGACCTGGCCGGTGTACGTGAGCGTGTGGCCGGGGAACACGGGGACGCCGAGTCGGATCGCCAGGCGGCGCACCATCGTGTCGGGACCGGCCCAGTCGGTGAGGAAGCGGCTGCAGTAACCGGTGTCGGAGAGGATGTTCATGAACACATCGGGCGCGCCTTGACTCTGGGCGTATGCACGGTCGTGATGCACCGGCATGAAGTCGCGCGAGGCGATCGCACCCGCGACGATGCGCGTCGCGGTCACGTCGATCACCATCGCCGGGAGCTCGTCACCGACGGCGACCGTGCGCCAGTCCATGCTCTGCACCACGTCGCTCATGACGCGTCACCCGCGCGCAGCGGCGCGAAGAGCGGCAACACGAGACCGTCGTCGAACTCCTCATAGTGCACCTCGACCGGCATGCCGATCGTCGCCGACTCAGGTGCGATGCCCACCAAGTTCGTCACGAGGCGCGTGCCCTCGTCGAGCTCGATGAGCGCCACGATGTACGGGTCCTCGAACCACGGCAGCGGCGGGTGGTGCGGCATCACGAAGCTGCGCACGGTGCCCCGGCCGCTCGACTCGACCGTGTCCCACTCGAGGGCGTTGCAGCGCGGACACATCGGGCGCGGCGGATGGCGCAGCAGGCCGCAGCTGCCGCACCGCTGGATCAAGAGCTTGTGCTCCTTCACCCCGTCCCAGAAGAACTGGGTGTCGGCGGTCATCGACGGCGCCAATCTCGAGCTCATGCCGGGGCACCTCCCGGTCGGAACTTGAGGATCCGGAACCGCTGCCGGCCGACGACCGCGCCGGCCGCGTCGGTGTACGTGGTGACCCACGTGACGAAGTGGCCGGCACCGAGGCGCGTCTGTTTCTCCGGCGACACCGATTCGAGGACCGTCGTGGCCGAGACCTCGTCGCCGAGCTTGAGGTAGCGCACGATCTCGAACTCGGAGTTCGAGGCGAGCGTGCCCACGAAGCCGGCGTCGTCGAGCAAGGTGAGCACGGCGGCTCGCGTGCCCTCCACCGGCGACCCGCCACGCTCGGCGATACCGGTGATCTGCGGCGTCGCCATCGTCCACGTCTGCAACATGAGCGGCGGCGCGACGATCTCGCCGAATCGCGAGCGCGCGGCGGCGTCGGCGTCGACGTAGACCGGGTTCCGATCTTCGAACGCGGCCGCCCAATGACGGATCATCGGCTGGTTCACCGGATCCGGCGAAGTTGTCGGCCCAGCTGCGCTGATCGGCTGACCGACCAGCGCAGCCAGCCGGTTCTCGAAGCTGTCGGCTTCCATGGCGGCGAGACCGTACTTGAGTACCCGCGCATGCGTCACAGCCGAATGACCAGCGCGGCGCGCGCTGCCGCTCAGTCGGGTGGCGTCAACCCGAGATGCTCCGAGATGCGGCGCACCATGTCGGGCGTGAGCTCACGGGAACGAAGGAGCATCTCTTGGGCGATCATCGCGGCAAGGCGCCCGTCGCGACCGCGCAGCGAACCTTGGTACACGCCGCGCGCGCTGCGCGCCTTGAGCGGCCACACCTCGAGCAGCAGCCACTCATCGGCCCGCACCGGCTCGTGGAACCAGACGCTGTGGTCGATGCTCGGACCGCCCGCCGCGAGGCCGGACACCTCGAGCTGGCCAAACCCCGAGCCAAGATCCGACATGTAGGTGAGCACGCACGCGTGCAGCAACGGGTCGTCCGGCAGCGGTGACGCGGCCCGCACCCACAACCGATCGGAATGCCGGACTTGCCCGTCGGCAATGCGCGTCGGCGTCACCTCGCGCACGTCGACCAGGAGCGGCACGGGACGCTGGGCCAACGTGTCGGGATCGCCGCCACCGCGCGTCGGCGCGGCGTCGAAGGTTGGGCTCTCCTCGGGCGCGTGGAACGAGGCGACCATCGAGAAGATCACGTCGCCGTCTTGCACGGCCCGCACGTGACGGGCCGAGAACGAGCCTCCGTCGCGGTCGCGGTCGACGTGCAGGATCACCGGCCGATCCACCCGCCCCGGTCGCAAGAAGTAGCCGTGCAACGAGTGCGGCACTCGGTCGGGCGCCACGCTCGCGCCCGCGGCGCGGAGTGCTTGCGCGGCGACCTGGCCTCCGTACAGCGAGAGCCGGTTCTGCGCGCCCTGCTCGTTCTCGCCCCGGAACAGGTCCCGGTCGAGTACCTCGAGATCGAGCAACGCTGCCAGGTCACGCACGTCGCCAACCGCCTTTCCACCGCCGACTTCGGGTAGGAGTCAACCGGTCGGTGCCCCGGGGTTGCGCATCGCGGCGACGACACCGCCGTCCACGAGCAGGTCGGTGCCGGTGATGAACGATGCGGCCGGGCTCACGAGGAACTCCACCGCGGCGGCGATGTCGTCGGGCGTGCCGCGTCGCCCGGTCCCCGACATGTCGATCATCTCGCGCATCACGTCGCCGAACGGGCCGGCGAGCTCGGCGTCGCCCATGGGTGTGGCGATGATCCCCGGGCTGATCGACACCACGCGGCCGCCCCGCCTGCCCCACGCGATCGACGCCACTTCCACGCGCACGTGGTTCGCTCGCTTGGCGAGCCCGTACGCCGTGCCGGGATCCATCGTGGCCGGATCGAGGGCGGCGAGGGCGTGCAGCTCGTCGGTGGGAGTGACCGCGAGGAGCCGAAGGGTCTCGGCGTCGATCTGGCTCATGGTGCCCGCCATGCTTGCGATGCACACGGCGACGGTGCCTGGCTGCACGTAGGGCTCGAACGCGTCGAGGATCCGAGCTGTCCCGATCACGTCGACATCGACGATCCGCTGCGTTGTCGCCTGCACCGGCGACACGCCGGCGGTGTGCACCACGCAACGGACCCGGCCGAGCTCCGACGCCGTGCGCGCGAGCGTCGCGACGTCGCCGGCCGACGACACGTCGGTGCGCACGGTGTGCAGCATGTGGCCCTCCGACTGGAGCCGCTCGGCAGCACGCGTCAGCTGCGCGTCGCTCGAATCGGCCAGCACCACGTGGCAGCCGAGGCCCAGCCGGCGAGCGGCTGCCTCGCCCATCCCGCCCGCTCCGGTGACCACGACGACCTCGCGGGGTGCAACGGTTGCGCTCATCTCGCTCCTCTTCTCGAGCGGGGTCCGCTCGTGCTGCACACTCTCGCACGACCCCGATCGGCCGCGGCCACCCGCACGCGACGACGACCGCCGGCG
>JADGOO010000130.1 GCA_017882905.1 Acidimicrobiia bacterium
ATAGCGGCGGTAGTGGCGCACGACGGCGTGCAGGCTGCGCCACTCGTTGGCGGCGGCGTATTCGACGAGGGTCTGTTCCATCTCGCCGTACACGTCGCCGTGTGCATCGACGCGGCCGGCGCCGATCGCGGCCGCGGCGGATGCGGAGATCTCGCCCTGCGCCCACGCCGTATCGACCAACGGCAACCCGTCGCACGCGAGGCCGGCATCCAACGACGTCTTGGCGTCGCGCCAGCGTTGCCCGGTCTGCCATTGCACCCACGCCGGCGTCGATGACGCGCCCGCCGCGCACGGGATCCCACGTTGATGCACCGCGACCAGCAACGCGGCGGCGCGGTGTTCTTGGCGGTCGATCTCCCGGCGCAGCGCGACGAGCTCGGCGCTGATCGCCGTGTCGGTCATCGTGTTCACGGCGACACCCACGAGCTCGTCGACTGCGGAGACGAGCGTTTCGAGCATGCCACCATTCTAGGCGAACATGCGTTCGCTACCAAGAGAACCAGCTAAGGAAACCTGGGCGATTCGAGCGTCAGTCGACACCTTCCAAGCCCGCGATGTCGAGCTGTTCGAGCATCGTCGCCACGTCGGCGCGCGCCGCGTCGCCGATCGCGAGCCGGGGCCGGCGCAGTGATCCGCCGGCGAGTCCGAGCATTCCGAGCGCGGCCTTCGTGGCCGCGATCCCACCGAGGCGGCGAGTCTCGGCGAAGAGGTGCATCACACGTGCATACGCGGCGTGGCACGCCACGAGATCACCTCGTTGGTACGCGTCGACCACCGACACGCACAGCCGAGGCGCGAGGTTGCCCTCCGAGCTGAGGTAGCCCTGACCGCCGAGCGCCAGGCAGCTCAGCGCTTGCATCGGGCCGCCCACGTGCACGTCGGCTCGTCCCGCGACAACGTCGAGCACGCGCACGAGATACGTGAGATCCGTGTTCGTGCAGTTGACGCCGACGACGTTGTCGTACCGGCCGACCAGACGGCCGATGAGCTCGGGCGGCAGGTAGTAGCCCACCGACTGGTGCGACGACAACGCGACCGGTAGGTCGATGGCATCGAGCACGTCAGTGAAGTAGCGCTCGAGCTCATCAGCACGGGGCCGGTTCCCGTGGCCTTGGTCGAGCGAGTAGATCTGCAGGGCATCGACGCCGACCTCGCGGGCAAGGCGTCCGAGCTCGATCATGTCTCGTGCACTGCGAGGCTCCACGCCCATTGCGCGCACCGGCACGCGGCCACCGAGCTCCTCGACCCCGATCTCGAGCACCCGGCGCATCTCGTCGGGGCGGAGCGTGTAGCCCTCACCACTCCCGCTGCCGCCGAGATACACGCCGATGCCGCTGTCGCGCAGACGCTGCAGATGGCTGCGGAGCGCGGCTTCGTCGAGTGCTTCGTGAGCGTCGAACGGCGTGATGCTGATGACGAACGTGCTCGCATTGCGACCACCGGCCACCATGGTCTCCTCCCGCGAGACAGCACGTTCTGGCTGCAGTGGGGAGAACCTACCGCCGTCTCAACGGGCTGCGACTGCGGCGACGGCTCGGCGCGGCACACCGAGGTTCACGGCGCCGGGTCCGCACGTGATCTCGTGCGCGCCGAAGCGAATCCGGACCGGCGCCGGCGTGTGCACGGTCACCGTGTCACCGATGACGATCCGCACGGGCACGCCTCGGAAGCGAACGCGCACCTCGTAACGGTTCCATTGCTCGGGCATCACAGGGTCGATCACGAGCGAGTCGCGGCTCGGGCGGACGCCGGCGAAGCCGGTGACGAGCGCGTGCCACACCGTCGCCATGGCGGCAAGATGGACGCCTCCGTCGCTGCTGCCCGTCCTGTTGTCGAGATCGACACGTGCGGCGACGGCGAGCCACTGCAAGGCGTCGTCGAGCCGGCCGGCCCGCGCGAACAGCGCCGCGTGCACACCCGGCGAGAGCGTGCTGCCGTGCGCGCAACGCGGTTCGTAATAGTCGAGGTTCCGTTCGAGGGATCCGGCGGCCACCTCCGACGGCAGGAGGTGATGCAACATGAGCACATCGGCCTGCTTGACGATCTGCGCGCCGTGCACGCGCTCACGACCGAGCTCCCAATCTGCGATCGTCGGACGTGACGCCACCAGGTCGACGATGCGAACGTCTTCGAGATCGAAGAACCCCGCGAACTGCTCGTAGACACCGGTGTCGGCGCGGTAACCGTCGACCAGCGCGTCGGCGATCTCCGACCATTGCCCTCGCTCGTCCGGTGTGATCGCATCGCCGGCCACGGCCACCGCACGGCGCAGGTTCCAGCGCGCCATCACGTTCGTGAAGGCGTTGTCGTCGACCATCTCGTGGTACTCGTCGGGGCCGATCACGCCGTCGATGTGGGCGCGGCCGCGGTCGTCAAGGCGCACACGCGATACCCAGTACCGAGCGGTCTCCAGCAGGATCTGGCGGCCGGCACCGCGTTCGAAGACGGCGTCGCCGGTCCAGTCGATGTAGGTGGCCGCGGCGAGGGCTACGTCGGCGACGATGTGCACCTCCGCAGGCCCGGTGAGGATCGGGACCTCTTCACCGTCGAGACCCGTTCCGATGCGGGGAGTGACGTCGTCGCCCGTCGCGGCCGACTCCCACGGGAACCGCGCGCCGGCGCGACCCTCGGCCCGCGCCTGAGCCCGCGCGGTGGCAAGGCGGTGGCTGCGGTAGCGCAGCATGGCGCGCGCCGCGGCCGGCATCGTGGCGGCAAGCACAGGGAGTGCGAACGCGTCGGCGTCCCAGAACACATGGCCGCGGTACGCCGGCCCCGTGAGCCCGCGGGCGCCGACGACGGCTTCGCCGTGATCGGCCGCCGACTGCATGAGATGGAACAGCGCGACACGCACTGCGAGCTGCAGCTCGGGATCACCATCGATCGCGATGTCGGCTGCTTCCCAGCGCGCCGCCCACGCCGCACGGTGTGCCACGTACAGGCGATCGAAGCCGATCGCGGCGACGTCGTCGACCCGTTCGAGCAGCGGCGCTAGCGCCTCGCCATCGCTGTAGACCGCGTACCGATCGAGTGTCTGTTCGCTCGCGTCGTTCACCGCCGCTGCGGCGATGCCCCTGCCGTCGTCACTGGTGATCATCCACGCTTGTGCGTCGTGCACCCCTTGGCGCACGGGCACGTCGGGCGGCGCCACCAGAGCAGGCATCGGCACCCCCGCCGCGTCGATGGTTGCCCGCAGCACTCCGGTGCCGGGATGACCGAGCGAAACGAAGCGCAGACTGCGCGCCTCGGCCGCGCCTGCGACGCGGTCGCGCACGGTCGTGCCGAGCACACCCGTATGGAGATCGAGACGCCGCGCGATCCGCGCCACGTCGACCGGTGCGTCGCTCAGGGACCCGGCGGGAAGCCGATCCCACAGTGGACCAGGCGTCGGAGCCGACTCTGCTCCGCGGCCCGAGTACACGCCCGCGTAGAACACGGCGGGCGCGGCCCCGGCAACCGGTACGGGGGCGGTGCCGATCGTTGCGATGACGCCGTCGCTGATCGTGAGCAGCGCTTCGGACGCGCGCTCGGCTCGGGCATCGCCGCCTGCAACCTCGAGCATCCACCCGTCGATCCCGTGCACCCGAGGGACCGCGCGGCGATCGCGTCGGTCCCGCAGCTCCACCTGTTCGCGCAGCAGCGCGATGAACGCGCGGGGCCCGCCGCCGAGGTGCCACACGCCGGCGGGCACCCCTTCGGGCTCGACGCCGACCGACACCGCGATCGCGCCGCGCGACTCAGCCACGAGCATCAGCGAATCGCTGCCCGGCACGCCGCCGAGCGCACCGAACTCGTCGCCACCGATGAGGCAGTCGCCGGGCGCCACGCCACACGCCCACAGCGCGCCGAACACGTCGCGCGCCGCGTCACGCTTGTCGGTGAGGCCGATCTCGACGTGCTTGGCGTCGCTCGTGATCCGGGCGTCGCAGAGTCCACTCGCAACCGATGCGGCTTGCGCGATCGCGACCACCGACGGCAACCCCGAGATGTTCGCGTCGCGCAGCCTCGCCGACACCGCGGCGACAAGACGATCGATCGCGGCCTTCGGTGGGTCGATCCAATCGGCCACGGGGATGAGGTCGATCTTGCGCCGGTTCACCCGCGCCGAGACGATCTCGGTGGCCAACCCGCGCGCGGCGAGCGCTTGCACGGTGCGCTCGGCAGCCGCGTCGAGCGCGGCGTCCTCGGCCGGTGTGGCCATGCGAGCCGACACGAGTCGCGGCCCGCGCGCGCCCACGCTGAACAGCTCCGAACCTCGATTCAGCGCGAGCCAGAGCTGCCCCGGCCCCGACGGCCGGGCCCGCAACTGACCGTCGACGTTGCCGAGGTGCGTGCCGCTCACGACGGCGATGTGCACGCCGGCGCGACTCAGCTGTTCGAGTAGGAGCCGCACCTCGGTCGCGTCGGCGCCGCGATCGGCGACGGCGGTCCCGTCCCAATCGAACACCAGCGCGTCGAGGCGCTCCCCGATGAGACCGTCATCTCGCATGCCGTCGCGATCCTGGACGTTCGCTGCTCGACGGCCTAGTGCCGAAGGTCCGCGCGGCACGGGCGGGGTGGCCCGCCGCGAGGCGAACGTCGGCCCCCGACAGGCCGTTCGGCACTCCCGCAGGCGGCCGCCCCCACGGCACACTCGGGATGTGTCTGAGCTCGGTCTGCTCGTGCGTTGCCCGCGGTGCGGCTCGGATCGGCTCGAGTTCGTGGGTGACGGCAACCAGACGAACCGTCTGTGCCGTGCCTGCGGCCGGTGCTGGCACGTGGATCTCGGGTTCGCGCACCGGGTGCCGCCCACCACATGTCCGGGATGTCCGCATCGCGGCGAGTGCGATGCGGCCTGGGCGCACGACCACCCGGCCTGACGCAGGCGCCTTTCGCGCTCAGCGGCAGCGCCCGCTCACCGATCGGTGACGACGTCGAGGGGTACGCGGTACAGGACGCCGCTCAGGATCGAGATGCCCCTCGGGGCGACAGCGAAGCCCCGCCACTCGGAGGTGGGCTGCGGCGCGAGACGCGCCAAGAGCCGACGGGTGGCGATGTCGTAGGCCGCGATCGTGGCTCCGCCATTGGTCTGCGTACCCACGAACAACACGTCGCCGACGACTGTCGCAAACGGGTTGATGCCCTGCGCGTCGATCGGTTCGCCGACCGGTCGCGCGGTGCGCGCGTCGATCTCGACCAGCCGCGAAGAGCCGATCAACACCCATACTGCATCGGGAGTAGTGGCAAGGATGCTGCCCGCAGCGATGTGCACGTCCGTCTCTTGGAGCGTGCGCTCATCGATGCGACTGAGGCAGAAGCAGCCGTCGACGGTCCAGAGTGCCTGGCGAGTCGCTCCGAAGCTCCCCTGCGACACCCTCGCGAAGTGCCGTACGACGCGATTCGTGCGCGGGTCGAGCTCGACGAACTGCGTGCTGGTTCGCACCCAGATCACTCCATCGTGCTCGACGAGGCCTTCGGCATCGATCGGCAACGTTGCGATCACGCGGTTCGTCCGGGGATCGATGCGGACGAGCGTTTGATTGGCTACCCAGAGCGATCCGGCGGCAAAGAGCAAGCTGTCGGGCGCCCCTTCGCGCGGCACCGCGATCTCGGCTTCGAGGTGCCCACCCTCGTCCCGACGCTCGACCGTGCTGTCGCGGCGGATCCACATCGACCCGTCGGCGAAGAGGGCGGCGAAGGCGACGGAGCTGTCGTCTCGAACCGGCGTTCCGAATCGCACCGTCGGTTCGACGTGACGCGCACCGGACGAAGTGGGTGTCGAGGGGGCGGTGGGAACCACCCTGACCGCGGGCGGTCGAGCGCTGGGGCGCAGCCCTACCGACAGGACCGCGACGGCGACGACGATCGCTCCGAGCGCGATGCCGGCACGCGCACGACGCGCGCGCCGACGGCGCAGGGCTCTGTTCACCAACCCGGCCATCGGGGGTGGCGATGCGGCATGCTCGACAAGGCTTTCGAGTCGCTCTCGAACATCGCTCACGCGCGGTCCTCCGTGACAGTCGGTTCGGCGAACGCGGCGCGCAGTACCGCTCGCGCGTCGTGGAGGGTGCGCGCGACGGTTCCCGGCGCGACGCCGAGCACGCGCGCGACCTCGGCCTCTGTGAGTCCGTTCAGGTAGTGCAACGCGACGACTTCGCGTTGCCGTCGCGGCAGTCGGCTCACCGCATCTCGAACCTCTGCCGCCGGCGATCGCGGCGCTGCAGCTCACGCAACGCGTTGCGCGCGACGACGGTCGCCCAGCCCGCCGGAGCATCCATGACCCGGACTCGGTTCCAACGTTCGAGCGCCCGGACGAAGGCTTCGTCGGCCGCCTCACGGGCCAGCTCGGCGTCGCCGGAGATCACGATGAGCGACGCGACCACCCGTGCGTAGTGGGTGCCGTACCACTGCGCGAACGCCTCTCGGGCCGGCTCTTCAGGGTGCATCACTTGATCAAGTGTGCCGCCCACCGTGACTCTTGGGTGGAGCCGCGAGATTTCGCGGGCCTGCGACGGAGCGTCGCAACGCGGCAACGCCTCGGCGTGGGCGCGCAGGGCACCACAACGCCGAGGCGCTCGCCGTGTGCAAGATCAGCTGCGGTGCAGCTTGTCCTTCACCGCGTCGACCTTGTCCTCGACCCAGTCCTTGGCGTCGTCGAGCTTGTCCTTGACTGCGCCGGAAGCACGGTCGGCCTTGCCTTCACGCTTGAGGTCGGGGTTGTCGGTCATGTCGCCGACGGCTTCCTTTGCCCGGCCCTTGATGTCGTCTCCGGTACCGCTCATCGCAGTTCCTCTCTGTCGGTCGAACAGGTCCATGGTGGGGGCGCGCAAGTGCACAGCGCACCTCAACCGCGAGCTTGTTCGGTACCCGACGCGGCGACGGTCGAATCCCAGGTGACGATCGATCACGCAACGGTGTCGGCGGGCTGTCGCACGCGCGCGGCGACGCGTCCGAGACGCGTGATGTGGTGCAAGACCCGATCGCGGGCGCTCTCGGCTTCGTCGTCGAGACCTTCGATGCGTTCGAGACCCCAACGCTGCAACACGATCGGCACCACGACCTGCTCATAGTGAATCGCGAAGTCGTACACGTGCGCAGCCGCCATCAACCGCGCGGAGCGCGCGAAGTCGGTGATGCCCGTACCGGGCATGGAGAAGTTGCGCACCGTGCGATCGATCGACTTCACGATCGTCGACGGGTCGACTTCGATCGCGGCGGTGACGAGATCTCGATAGAAGAGGTGGTGCAGGTTCTCGTCGGCGGCGACACGGTTCATCACCTCGACGCCGACCGGATCTTCGATCAGCTTCCCGGTGTTGCGATGTGAGATCCGCGTGGCGAGCTCCTGCAACGTCACGTAGACCAGCGTGTCGGAGACGCTGTCGAACTGGGGCGCAACGCCACACGAGACCTGCTGCATCCGGCCCCGCTCGAGCGCGCACGGATCGACGGCTCGAGTGACAGTGAGGTAGTCACGGATGACGATCGCGTGACGGCCCTCCTCGGCGGTCCAGCGCCCGGTCCACTCGGCCCAGGCGCCTTCGTGGTTCAGGCTCTGGAGCATCCCGAAGTAGTAGGGCAGGTTGTCCTCGGTGAGGAGGTTCACCTCGAGGGCGATCCGGGCCACCTCGCTCATCGACGAGTCTTCGGGGCGCCACGCACGGCGCGGGTCGTAGTCGCCGGCCCGGTCCCAGGGCACGTACTCGTGCGGGAACCACTCTCGGGCGGTCGCGAGGTGATTCGCCACCAGCCGCTCGATCGTCGGCTCCAACGCGCAGATCAAGGCGTGTTGGGTTCCGGCTTCGCCACCCGAGGTTCCTCGCACCGCTTTGCTCATCAGATACGACGGTAGTGACGGCAGCCGCGCGCGTCTCGATCGGAGGCCAGTTTCCCTGAGGGCGCACGCCGGTCGGACTCCGGGTCGCGCGGGTCGGGCGCTTCGGGGCTCACCGACGTTCGCCCGGTCGCCCGCCGCCCAGGGAGCCGAGTTCGACTGTGCCTTCGACCACGCCGCGAGCCGCTTCGGTGAGCTTCATGTTGCGCGTCCGGGCGTAGCGCCGCAGCAGGCCGAAGGCATCGTCGACGCTCACACGCATGTGCTCCGCCACGATGCCCTTGGCTTGCTCGATGGCGACCCGCGACTGCAGCGCGGTGTGCAGCTGTTCGGTCACGGTGTGCTCGCTGGCGATCGCTTGGGCTTGCAGCACTGCGATGGTCGCCACGTCGGCCAGCGCCTGAGCCACGAACGCGGTCTCTTCGCCGAGTGCGCCCGGGCGACGCACGAAGACGCCGAGCACCCCGATCGACTGATCGCGCAAGCGCATCGGGACGGCCGCACACGACGCGAACCCCGCGGCGCGCGCCTGCGCCGCGAAGCGCGGCCAGCGGCGCGCCGCGTCGTCGGCGTCGCCACTGACGATCACCGTCCCGCTGTGGAACGAATCGACACAGGGGCCCTCACCGTCTTGCAGCTCGACGAGCTCGATCATGCGCATCTGCTCACTTGACGAGGCGACGTACCGCAAGGTCTTGGTCGGGTCGACCAGCATGACGCCTGCCTCGTCGACTGCGAGCAGCGCGACGCATCGCTCCGAGAATCGCTGCAAGAAGTCGACGACGTCGTAGTTGTCGGCGAAGGAATCGGAGAACTCGACGAGAGCCTGCAGCACCTCACGCTCTCGATCCATCACGCACCGCCCACGGTTCGCGACGGCGTCATGAGCGGCACGTTGAGGTGCCCTGACGACTCGGGCTGGCTGTGTACGCTCATGGCCACTCCGCACCCCACGCGCGACGACCGTGCCGTTCGAGCCGTGCGCAGCGACTGCCCGAACGGTCGCAGCGCAACGTCTCACCGAGAGGAGAGAGTACCGCGCAGGAGTAATGCGATGGCGCGGGGAACGCCAGTCTGTTCGCACTGCCGCGCATATACGACAACGGCGTATACCTCCCATTTGCGGCTATCGACGGAGCCGAGCGCGCTGCCCGGCGGAACGGGTATATTGGCCGGGTAACGAACGCGGCGAGCCGACTTGCTCCGCTACTCCGGTCCCCGGTGGCATTGCAGGCCTCTTTGGAGGGCCTAATGACGACCGGAGTGCGCGCTGGAGAGCAATCGCTCGACCAGTTCCGCGAGTATCGCTGCACGAGAGATCGAGCGTTGCGCAATCGCCTCGTCGATGAGCATCGGCCGCTCGCCGTGTGGCTCGCCCGCAAGTTCACGAATCGCGGTGAACCGTTCGACGATCTGATCCAGGTGGCGCAGGTCGCGTTGATCCACGCCGTGGAGCGATTCGATCCCGACCGCAACATTCGATTCGCCACCTTCGCGGCGGCCACGATCTCGGGCGAGCTGAAGCGGCACTTTCGAGACCGCACCTGGGCGGTGCGAGTGCCGCGTCGCGCCCAAGAGCTGCACCTGCGCATCGGGCCGGCGATCGCCGAGCTGTCGCAGGCACTCGGCCGCACGCCAACGGTCGTCGATCTTGCCAGCGAGCTTGGCGTCGATGAAGACGCGGTGTTGCGCGCGATGGACGTGGGCCACGCCTACCGCAGCGATTCGCTCGACCTCGAGTGGATCGACAACGACACGCTCAACCCCGAACAGGTTGGTGATGCCGACCCTGGCTTCGATGCGGTGGAGGGCCGCGATCTGGTCGAGCAGCTCCTCGGCACGATCTCGGCGCGTGACCGTCGCATCCTCGTGCTGCGCTTCTTCGACGAGATGACCCAAGCAGAGATCGGGCGTGAGGTCGGGGTGACCCAGATGCATGTGTCGCGCGTGATCACGCGCGCGCTCGGCACGTTGCGCACCTCAGCCGCACGCGGTCACAGCACGCCCGTGGCCGGCTAGACGCTCAGCGCCCGTTACGCCGAAGGCTTGCGCGCCCGCAGCACCTCGAGCGCCTTGTCGGCGTGCTCGGTCATGTGCAGCTCGCTGTTGATGACTGCGAGGACCTTGCGGTCGGTGTCGATCACGAAGGTGGACCGCTTGTTCGGCAGGAAGTTCGCCTTGCGCTTCACTCCGAACGAGTCGGCCACGGTGCGCTCGGTGTCGGACAGCAGCGGATAGTCGAACGTGTGCTTGTCGGAGAACGCCTTTTGCTTCTCGACGGTGTCGGCACTGATGCCCACCCGTTGCGCGCCGAGTTCCTTGAACTCACCGGCGAGGTCACGGAAGTGGCAGCTCTCCTTCGTGCACCCCGTCGTCATCGCGGCCGGATAGAAGAAGAGGACGACCGGACCGTCGGCGAGAAGGCCGCCGAGACTCCGCTTGGTACCCGTCTCGTCGGGAAGCTCGAAATCGGGGGCGATGTCTCCGGTGCGCATGACGGCACCATAACGCCAAGCCTCGCCCGACACGGTCTCGCCGCGCACCTGCTCTTATACCCCCATGGGGTATATGCTGGTCCGTGGCGACCACACGGCGGTGAGGAGTGACGATGGCCGGCTACCACGACAACAAGCAGGCGGTGCAGGCCCGACTGCGCCGCATCGAAGGCCAGGTGCGCGGCATCCAGGGCATGGTCGAGCGCGACACGTACTGCATCGACGTGCTCACACAGATCGCCGCCGCCACCAAAGCGCTCCAGAGCGTGGCCCTCGAGCTCATGGACGAGCACCTCGCGCACTGCGTCACTGACGCGATCGCCGAGGGCGGCGAGACGGGCCGCGAGAAGATCGCCGAAGCCTCGGCCGCAATCGCGCGGCTCGTCCGCTCATGACCCCCGTGCTCGCGATCACCGTGGGCGACCTCGGGCGCAGTGTGCGCGAGGCGTTCTTCATGTTCTGGGAGACGCTCTGGGCGCTCGTGCTCGGCTTCGGCCTGTCGGGCGCGGTGCAGGCCTTCGTGTCGAAGGAGCAGATGCAGCGGACCCTCGGGAACCACGGGCCGAAAGCGGTGACGCGTGCGTCGGGCTTCGGCATGGTGTCGTCGAGCTGCTCGTACGCGGCGACGGCGATGGCGAAGTCGCTCTTCCAGAAGGGCGCCGACTTCGTGACCGCGATGATCTTCATGTTCGCCTCGACGAACCTCGTGGTCGAGCTCGGCGTCGTGCTGCTCGTGCTCATGGGCTGGCAGTTCGCGGCAGCAGAGTTCGTGGGCGGCCCGATCATGATCCTGTTGCTCGCCGTCACAGGTGGCTTTGTGATCCGCGGCAGCCTCGCGACCCGGGCGCGACACCGGCTCCAGACCGGCGGTCATGGCCACCACGACGACGACCAGATGAGTGGGGTGACGGCCGAGCGCCAAGAGCAGCTCGAACACGAACCGTGGCGCGAGAAGCTCACGAGCAGGGCCGCGTGGTCCGACGCGGCGAGCTACTCGATGGCCGACATCACGATGCTGCGCAAAGAGCTCGTGATCGGTTACGGCGTCGCAGGGTTCCTCGCCGTGCTGGTACCGACGCGCGCGTGGAACGACGTGTTCCTCACCGGGCACGGGGCCTGGACGAGCATCGAGAACGCGTTCGTGGGCCCGTTGATCGCGGTGATCAGCTTCGTCTGCTCGATCGGCAACGTGCCGATGGCCGCGGCACTCTGGCACGGCGGCATCAGCTTCGGCGGAGTGATCAGCTTCATCTTCGCCGACCTGATCACGCTTCCGCTGCTGCTGATCTACCGCAAGTACTACGGCAACGCGCTCGCACTCCGCCTGCTCGTGTGGTTCTACGCCGTGATGGCCGTCTCCGGTCTCGCGGTCGAGGGCATCTTCCACGTGGTCGGCGCAGTGCCGAAGGACCGCCCGCACACGATCGTCACCACGCGGTTCGAATGGAACTACACCACGGTGCTCAACATCATCTTCCTGGGTGTGTTTGCCGTGTTGTACTGGCTGCACCGCAACCGCGAGCGCTTCGGCGGCGGTGTCGGCTACGCCATCGATCCCATGTGCGGCATGCAGGTCGAACGGGCCAATGCGCCGGCCCACCTCGTCGACGGCGGCGTCGACGTGTGGTTCTGCTCCGACCACTGCCGCGAGCGTTACGAGCGCGATGCCGCCCGGCGGCACGAGGCCGCCACAACGCCGTCAGCCAGTCCCACCGCGCCGGGCTCGACCTGACGCTGAGCGTCAACGGTCGCCGGCGGGGGCACAATGAGCGAGTGACATCGACGGCGCCCACCACGACATCTGCGAGCAACGACGACCTCGTCGCCATCGATCGGTGGTGGCGCGCGGCGAACTACCTCTCGGTGGGCCAGATCTACCTGCAGTCGAACCCATTGCTGCGCGAGCCGCTCGAAGCCGACCATGTGAAGGCGCGGTTGCTCGGCCATTGGGGTACGACGCCAGGCCTGAACCTGCTGTGGGCCCACGTCAACCGCGTGATCAAGGCGCGCGACCTCGACGTGCTCTACGTGTGCGGGCCCGGCCACGGCGGCCCGGGCATGCTGGCCAACACCTGGCTCGACGGCAGCTACACCGAGATGTACCCGGCCATCACCCGTGACGAGCCCGGCATGCAGCAGCTCTTCCACCAGTTCTCCTTCCCAGGGGGCGTCCCGAGCCATGCCGCGCCCGAGACGCCCGGTTCGATCCACGAGGGCGGCGAGCTCGGCTACTCCCTGGCCCACGCCTACGGCGCCGTGCTCGACAACCCGTCACTCGTCGCGGTCTGCGTGGTCGGCGACGGCGAGGCCGAGACCGGCCCACTGGCCACGAGCTGGCACGCCAACAAGTTCCTCGACCCAGTGAGCGACGGCACGGTGCTTCCGGTGTTGCACCTGAACGGGTGGAAGATCGCCAACCCGACGGTGCTCGCGCGCATCGACGAAGGCGATCTCCACAGCTTGATGCGCGGCTACGGCTACGAGCCGCGCGTCGTGGCGGGCGACGACCCGGCAACCGTCCACCGTCTGCTCGCCGACACGCTCGACGAGATGCTCGACGAGATCGCGGCGATCCGTGAACGAGCGCGCGCCGGCGACCGCTCCCTCGCTCGCTGGCCGATGCTGATACTCCGCACGCCCAAGGGGTGGACCGGCCCGGCATTCGTCGACGACCTACCCGTCGAGGGCACGTGGCGCTCGCACCAAGTGCCGCTCGCAGCAGTTCGCACCGATGCCGCGCACCGCGCCCAGCTCGAGTCATGGATGCGGTCGTACCGACCCGACGAGCTGTTCGACTCCGACGGCCGACCGTTCGCGGAGACGGTCGCGGTCGCGCCATCCGGTACGAAGCGAATGGGCTCGACTCCGCACGCGAACGGCGGCATCTTGCTGCGCGATCTCGATCTCCCCGACTTTCGCGACTACGCCGTGCCGCGCGACGTGCGGCCGGCGGCGGCCGAGCCCACTCGGGTGTTGGGCACGTGGCTGCGCGACGTGATCGCGCGCAACCCCGAGACCTTCCGTCTGTTCGGCCCCGACGAGACCGAGTCAAACCGACTCGGTGCCGTGTACGAAGCCACCGACAAGCAATGGCAGGCGCGGGTCGAAGCAGTCGACGAGCACCTCGCGCATCAGGGTCGCGTGATGGAGGTGCTCTCCGAGCACCTCTGCCAAGGCTGGCTCGAGGGCTACCTGCTCACGGGCCGCCACGGTCTCTTCAACTGCTACGAAGCATTCACGCACATCGTCGACTCGATGTTCAACCAGCACGCCAAGTGGCTGCGAGTCTCGGCCCAGATCCCATGGCGCCGCCCGATCGCGTCGTTCAACTACTTGCTGAGCTCACACGTGTGGCGGCAGGACCACAACGGGTTCAGTCACCAAGATCCGGGCTTCATCGACCACGTGATCAACAAGCGTGCCGAGGTCGTGCGCGTGTACCTGCCGCCCGACGCGAACTGCCTGCTCTCGATCGCCGATCACTGTCTGCGAAGCCGCCACTACGTCAACGTGATCGTCGCCGGCAAGCAAGCCTCCCCCACCTGGCTCGATATCGAGGCTGCCACGTTGCACTGCACGCGAGGCATCGGCGTGTGGGAATGGGCCTCGACCGACCGGGGCGAGAACCCCGACGTCGTGCTCGCATGCGCGGGCGATGTGCCCACGCTCGAGACGCTCGCCGCGACCGCGCTGCTCCGCGAGCTCGTCCCCGACCTACGCGTTCGCGTCGTCAACGTGGTCGACCTGATGCGCCTCGAACCCGAGATCGAGCATCCCCACGGCATGCCCGACATCGACTACGACGTGATGTTCCCACCCGACTGCCCCACGATCTTTGCGTACCACGGCTACCCGTGGCTCATCCACCGTCTCACCTATCGGCGAGCGAACCACCACCAGATCCACGCGCGCGGCTATAAGGAGCGGGGAACTACCACGACCCCGTTCGACATGGTGATGATGAACGATCTCGACCGATACCACCTCGTGATCGACGTGATCGACCGCGTGCCCCGACTCGCCAGGAGTGCCGCGCACGTGCGCCAGGACATGCTCGATCGGCGCACGACCGCACGGGCGTGGACACGCGAGCACGGCGAGGACCATCCCGACGTGCAGCGCTGGACCTGGCCGGGATGACACACCGGCCGTGAGACCTGCGTCGTGAGCCACCTGCTCGTCGTCAACCTTGGTTCGAGCAGCGTGAAGCTGCGCGTCGTGGGCGACGACGACCGCGTCGTTGCCTCCGCCGACGTCGCGCCCGACGACCCGAGTGCGCTCGCCGATTTCGTGCGCGACGCGCCTGCTGTCGACGCGGTCGTGCACCGCATCGTGCACGGCGGCCCCGACCTGCGCACTGCAGTCATCGTCGATGCAGAGATGCGCAGCCGGCTCGACACGTACGCGTCGCTCGCGCCGCTACATCAGCCACGGGCCCTACGGGCACTCGACGACGTTGCCCGGCTCGTGCCCGATGCGACGGTGATCGCCTGCTTCGACACCGCGTTCCACGCCACGCTTCCCGAGGCGGCGTGGCGCTACGCAGTGCCCGCCGAGTGGACGGGACGCTGGCCGATCCGCCGCTACGGGTTCCACGGGCTGTCGCACGCATGGGCCTCGCGGCGTGGTGCCGAGCTCGCCGGCATCTCGCTCGGCGCTTCGCGCATCGTCACGTGCCACATCGGGTCGGGTTCGTCCTGCTGTGCGGTGCGCGACGGTCGCTCTGTCGACACCACCATGGGCTTCACGCCACTCGAGGGTCTCGTGATGGCGACGCGCAGCGGCTCCGTCGATCCCGGACTGCTCCTCTGGTTGCTCGACGAGCAGCGGTTGACGCTCGACGAGCTGCGCACCGGCCTGCAGAGCCGCGGCGGCCTGACCGCGCTCGCCGGCGGTGACGGCGACACTCGCGAGATCCTCGCCGCGGCCACACGCGGCGACGATCGGGCCGCGCAAGCGCTCGGCGTGTGGGCGCATCGCTTCCGCGCCGCAGTCGCGGCGATGGTGGCCGCCACGGACGGCATCGACGTGCTCGTGTTCACCGGCGGCGCGGGCGAGCACCAACCGGAGCTGCGCCGGTTGGCATGCGCGGGGCTCGAATGGCTCGGCGTGCAGCTCGATGCCGAGCGCAATGAGGCGACCACCGCCGACGGGATCGTCGGCCCACCAGCCTCGACAGGAGCGGTCGTCGTGGTGGTGTCGGCGCGCGAAGACCTGCAGATGGCCGCCGAGGCCCGCGCCCTGCTCACTCCCCCACCCCCATGACGCGGCGGGAGCTATTCGCGGCGGAACTGGCCGGCGGCGCGACGGCTCCCCGGCGGGCCCGCGAACGCCTGCGCGATCTCCATCCACTCCTTGGCCACCGCGCCGACCACGGCGAGCTCGGTGTCGTCGAGGTGACGGCGTTGCGTGACCACAAGGCAGAAGTCGAGCGCGCGCCCCTCGACGCGCTCGGCCGCCGTCGGATCGCCCCATGTCCACCGCTCGCCGTCGGGTGCCACCAGGCTCACCGCCACTGCCGTGTCGGGCACCGGCCGGCCGAGCGTGAGGAAGCTGTTGGCGAACGTGCGCACGCCGATGTGCGCAACGTGCCGCAGCGCGATCGTGGGCCGTCGCGTGGCACCGAGCGCGTCGGCGACGTCTTGGCCGTGCGCCCAGGTCTCCATGACCCGCGCCGTGAGTGCCGAAGCCACGCTCATGTCGGGTCCGTACCACGGCACACGCGTCGACACGTCGAGGCCGTTGAGCGCGCTCACCATCGCGGCGCGAGCTGTCTGGAACCAGGCGAGCAGCTCAGCCGGCGGCATCGAGCGCGACTGCTCGGCGATGCGGGCCGTGAACCCGTCGACATCGGCGACGGCCGCGGCGCGCTCGGCGCGGAAGCGATCGGGCTCGATAGCGGCCATGGAGGTGGCGTCGTCGAAGTAGGCGAGGTGACTCACCTGGTCGCGCACCAACCATCCCTGCGCGGGCGTCGGCGTGCTCCAGCCCGAGTCGTCGAGCGGGACAATGAGCCGTTCGAGCTCGGTCGTCTCTGCGCCGAGCGCGGCAGTGAGCTCGCCGAGCAGCTCCGTGGTCGCGCTCATGAAACCGTGTCACCCGTGGTGTCGACCACCACTAGCACGGTGCCCGTCTCGGTCTGGTCGCCGGCGCTCACGCGCACCTCGTTGACCACGCCGTCGTGCGGCGCGCGTATGGCGTGCTCCATCTTCATGGCTTCGAGCGTGACGAGCACGTGCCCGGCGTGCACGTGCTCTCCCACGGTGACGGCGACGCGTGCCACCGTGCCCGGCATCGGGGCGAGCAACGAACCGGCCGCCACTTCGAGCTCGGGCACAGGGAACCGCGGCAGCTCGCGCAGTGTCGTCGCGCCGAGTGCGCTGTCGACGTACGCGAGATCACCCACGAGGTGCACCCGACACGGAAGTCTGTAGCCGTCGATCTCCAGATCCACCGTGAACGAATCGTGGCCCGGTCGCAGGGCGACGATGCGCACCGCGCCGCTCAGCCCTTCCACGTGCAGGCCATCGACAATGATGTGCTCATCGCCGACCGAGTACGCAACCGGTTGGCCGGCCGGACCGACGTTGCGCCAGCGTGCCGGTATGCCGGGCGGCAGCGGCGAGCGCGTGCGGCGCGACTGCGACGCGGCGATCGAGGCCGCGAGTGCGTGCAGGTGCTCGGTGCGCGGCTCGGAGGCGCCGGCACCGAGCTGGTGGCGTTCGAGGAATGCGGTGTCGGTCGCGCCGGTGAGGAACTCGGGATGGTGCAACACGGCGACCAGCAGGTCGCGGTTCGTGGCTGGCCCATGGATCTCGGCGTGGACGAGCGCCGCCGCGAGGCGCTGCGCGGCGATCTCCCGGCGCGGCCCCCAAGCGATCACCTTGGCCAACATCGCGTCGTAGTACGTCGAGACCGTTGCCCCGTCGGCGTAGCCGGCATCGACGCGCACGCCCTCGGTCAGCTCGACCCGCAGCCGGTCGATGCGACCGCTGGTGGGCAGATACCCGGCCGAGGTGTCCTCGGCGTACAGGCGGGCCTCGATCGCGTGCCCGCGCATCGTGGCGTCGAGCGCGTCGCCGCCAAGCGGTTCGCCCTGCGCCACGCGCAGCTGCAGCTCCACGAGGTCGAGGCCGGTGATGAGCTCGGTGACTGGATGCTCGACCTGCAGTCGAGTGTTCACCTCGAGGAACCAGAACCGGCCGTCGGGATCGAGCACGAACTCCACCGTGCCCGCGTTCACGTAGCCGATCGCTTTGGCGGCGACGACCGCCGCCTGGGTGAGTTCGTCGCGCAAGCGCGCGTCGACAGCGGGCGACGGCGACTCCTCGATCACCTTCTGGTGGCGGCGCTGGATCGAGCACTCGCGCTCGAAGAGATGGATCACCGTGCCGTGGAGGTCGCCGAACACCTGCACTTCCACGTGGCGCGGTGCTTCCACGAGGCGCTCGATGAACACCGTGCCGTCGCCGAACGCCGCGGCCGCTTCCCGCTGCGCGGCTTCGACACCGGCCGAGAGCTCGTCGGCATCGCGAGCGATGCGCATGCCCCGCCCGCCACCGCCGTAGGCCGCCTTGACGAGCATCGGGAAGCCGACGGTGGCGATCGCGGCCTCGAGGTCGTCGGCCGGCGCGGACGGGAGCACGGGCACTCCCGCCTCCGCCATGATGCGCTTGGCCTCGACCTTCGAACCCATGAGCTCGATCACACGCGCGGACGGACCGACGAACGTGAGGCCCGCGTCGGCACACGCACGCGCGAAGCCAGCATGCTCCGACAGGAACCCATATCCGGGATGCACCGCGTCGGCGCCTGTGCGGCTCGCCGCCTCGACGATCAGATCTACGCGCAGGTAGGTGTCGGCCGGCAGCACGCCGGGGAGCCGGACGGCCTCGTCGGCATCGCTCACGAACTGCGCACCGGCGTCGGCATCCGAGAACACGGCGACGGTCGTGATGCCCATCGACCGCGCGGTGCGCATGACGCGCGACGCGATCTCGCCTCGATTGGCAACGAGCAGCTTGCGGATCACGGCCAACGGATCACATCCGGAAGACGCCGAAGCCGCGCCGGCCTTCGACCACATTGGAGTGCACCGCCGAGAGGGCCATCCCGAGCACCGTACGCGTGTCGCGCGGGTCGATGATGCCGTCGTCGTAGACCTTGCCACTGTTGAAGAACGCGTGGGATTCGCGCTCGATCTGCTCCTCGACAGCGGCCCGCCGCACCGCATCGGCCTCTTCGTCGAACGGACGCCCCTCGCCCGCAGCCGACTGTCGCGCCACGATCGAGAGCACACCGGCGAGCTGCTGCGGCCCCATCACCGCCATCTTGGAGTTCGGCCACGCGAACAGGAACCGCGGCCCGTAGGCGCGCCCGCACATCCCGTAGTTCCCGGCGCCGTACGAAGCGCCCATGATCACGGTGAGATGCGGCACGACGCTGTTCGTGACCGCGTTGATCATCTTGGCGCCGTCCTTGATGATCCCGGCTTGCTCGTAGTCGCGTCCGACCATGTAGCCGGTGCAGTTCTGCAGGAACACGAGCGGAGTATCGATCTGGTTGGCGAGCAGGATGAACTCGGTGGCCTTCTTCGCCTCTTCCATGAACAGCACACCGCGTGCGTTGGCGAGTACACCGACCGGGAAGCCGTGGATCGAGGCCCACCCCGTGACGAGGCTCGTGCCGTAGGTGGGCTTGTACTCGTCGAAACGAGATCCGTCGACCACTCGCGCGAGCACATCACGCGGGTCGAACGGCACGCGCAGATCGACCGACGCGATGCCGAGCAGCTCGTCGGGATCGCACATCGGCTCGTCGGGCACCGAGGCCGGCCCTCCGATCGGGCCGGGACCGAGCTTGCGCCAGTTCAGGTCGGCGACGATCTCGCGGCCGATGCGGATGCAGTCGTGCTCATCGCGGGCGAAGTAGTCGGAGAGGCCCGACACACGCGAGTGCATCGCTGCCCCGCCGAGCTCTTCGTCGTCGCTCTCCTCGCCCGTTGCCATCTTCACGAGCGGCGGACCGCCGAGGAAGACCTTGGCGCGCTGATCGACCAACACCGCGTGGTCGCACATGCCGGGCACGTACGCGCCGCCCGCCGTGGAGTTGCCGAACACGAGCGCGACGGTGGGGATGCCGAGCGCGGAGAGCTGCGTGAGATCGTGGAAGATCTGGCCGGCGGGTACGAACAGGTCGGCCTGCGTGGGCAGATCGGCACCACCCGACTCGACGAGGTTCACGACCGGGAGCCGGTTGATGCGCGCGATCTCGAGCGCGCGCAGGTTCTTCTTCAACGTGAGTGGGTTCATCGTGCCGCCGCGCACCGTGGGGTCGTGCGCGATCACCACGCACTCGATGCCCGAGACGACGCCGATGCCCGTGACGATGCTGCCGCCAACATGGAACTGCGTACCCCACGCGGCGAGAGGCGAGAGCTCGAGGAACGGCGAGTCGCGGTCGAGCAGCAGCTCGACGCGTTCGCGGGCCGTCAGCTTGCCGCGCGCACGGTGCCGGTCCACGTAACGCGGCCCACCGCCACCGCGCACGATCTCGAGCTGCTCCTCGTGCGCCGCCAGCAGAGCGAGCATCGCGCGGCGGTTCTCGAGATAGGTGGCGTCGATGTGATCGACGCTCGACGTGAGGACGCCCACCGTCGTATGTTATTGCCGAATCACACGCGGCACGCAAGCACCACCACCGACCCCGAGGGATCGGGCGGTCTGGAGGACGGTCCAGTGGACTTCGCTGAGAGCCCCGAACACGAGATGCTGCGCGCGGCGGTGCGCGAGGTGGCCGGCCGCTTCGGCCACGAGTACTTCGCCAAGCAGGCCGCCGCGGGCGACAAGAGCACCGAGCTGTGGCAGGCGATCGCCGACCACGGCTTCCTCGGCGCGCACCTCCCCGAGGCCTACGGCGGCGGCGGTGGCGGCATGGCCGAGCTCGCCATCGTCTGCGAGGAGCTCGCGGCGCAGGGATGCCCGCTCCTGCTC